>CAZYNA010000009.1:0-7002 GCA_964648775.1 uncultured Proteiniphilum sp.
ACATTAAACGTTGTTCTTGATGAAATGGATCTGGACTGGATACCTGTTGAAAAGACATGGCGTTTGAATGAGAAGCATTACGGAATGCTGCAAGGTTTAAATAAAGCTGAAACAGCTGAGAAATATGGAGATGAACAGGTTCTTGTGTGGCGTCGCAGCTACGACGTGCCACCTACTCCACTTGACAAGGACGATGAGCGTTCACCTTTCCAGGAAGCACGCTACAAAGGAGTTGATGAGAAAGATCTTCCATTAACCGAAGCATTAAATGATACTGTTGAACGTATTCTTCCTTACTGGAACGACGTAATTGTACCGGAAGTAAAAACAAAATACAATGAGGTTATTGTTGCTGCACACGGCAACAGCCTTCGCGGAATTATCAAGCATCTGAAAAATATTTCTGATGAAGATATTGTGAATCTGAACCTTCCAACAGCAATTCCTTACGTTTTTGAATTTGACGATGAAATGAATCTGCAAAAAGATTATTTCTTAGGCGATCCTGAAGAGATTAAGAAACTTATGGAAGCAGTTGCTAATCAAGGTAAAGCAAAATAGTTCAGCAACCATTTCAATTAAATAAAAAAACAGAGGGTGTTTCACAATGTGATTCACCCTCTGTTTTTTTAGTCACCAATTATCTATTTAATTCTGAATGTGAGACTTTGTATGAAAGATATCATCCTAGTCAGCATGAATCCTTATATCTGCAAAAAGAGGACGATGATCAGAGGCCACAGCTTCCGCAATCACCCCTTTGGAGGTTAACAGCGACCACCCTTCAAACTTATCATAACCAAATATATAGTCGATACACTTAGTTGGATTCTCTGCAGGAATAGTAAACTGTTCAGGAGAAACCAATGAAGTAAATTGCTGGTTAAAACTACTTAGCACATCCGATTCGGGCGTTGCGTTGATATCACCCACAAGAAAGAAAGGCTTATCAAGTTTTTCAGCCTCTTTTTTAATAATATCAACAGAGAGCAAGCGATCCTCTGCATTAAGCGAGAAGTGAGTATTTCCAAAATAATAATCCTCAAACTCCACAATAAGCAACATTCTTGCTTCCTCTCTTCCGGGCAAAGGTACTCTTTTAACACTCAATGGTTTAGTTTTAGACAGAACCCCTATTCCATATTTACCACCCTGGTAATCAATAGAACCTGCATAAGTAGAGTGCATTAATGTTTTTCTTGCCAGAACATCAAGAACATCTGTTCCGTTACTCCTTGCAGTAACACTATCCAGCTCCTGAATACCGATTACATCGGGGGCAGCATTAATAATTACATTTGCAATTCGGTCATAGTCGGTAACCTCATCCAATCCCCGTGCATTGCGAATATTGTACGACATAAGTCTTATTGAATTATCCTCCTGAACGGGAATATCGTGAGAAATAGCAGAAAAGCTCTTAACTGCAAAAAAAGCTGTAATCAGCACAGTAATTATTGTCAACCTAAATCTATCCATCCTAATCAATTATTAAATCTAACTTTATATACATCAATATCAGGAACATTAATTACCTTATCCGGATTAAAGCTGTAAATGTTGTGAGTCCACCAACTAATTTCGCCCTTGGTATAAATGAGATGACCGGTTTCTTCGTTGTAGTAAACCGACTTAACATCGGGTTCATCTGCAATTGGTTCAAAAGGTTCAAAAAGTTCTTTATCGATATTAAATTTCCAAACTGCTTCAGAAGTAGATATCAGCAGCTGATTCTCTGACGAAGCAAACAGATCATGACCGCCTGTTTCCGGCAATATCCACTCCTGCTCCAACTGCAATTTAGGACTCTCTGTATCCCAATCTGTTAATGAATATGCTCTTAGCTGATCATATCCAAGTGCATAAAGTCTCCCTCTTCCCTCAAGCCACGTTACCCCATGTCCGGAATAAAGCGAATCCCTAAAAAGCACTTTATCAGAAACCTCTGCATCATACAGCTCAATACTATTTCCGCCTTCAGCAGTTGATAAAGCAACTGCAATCATATTACCCGGAAGATATTCTATAGAGTGAGCGTTAGGAGCAATAGCATAGAAGAGGCACTCCTTAGTTTCCCTGTCAACCAAGACCACTCCGCTACTTGAAGAGCTGATTAGAATCTTACTGTTATTATCAACCGATTTATGGTCATCTATCGACCTGAAATAGCCAATCATATGCTCGGGCAGGTTAATAATATCAGATGCTTTCAGCTCCCACACAATATGCAGGGTTGAGTCGACAGAGTTGTCATAATTCAAAATTATCACCTTATCATCGCCGCCAACAATGAGCTCCCCACCCTTACTTTCAGAGTATCCGGGAGATATACAGCTAATTAAAGTCGGCAAAACTACAACAAACACCACCAACAGAATAAAATGCCTCCTCATTACTATTTTTAATTTAAATACTGCAAATCAATTAAAAGCTCACGTTAACCATTACCGGGAAATGGTCAGAAGGGAAGTGACCATACTGAACATCATTCAGCACACCATATTTGTTTACCATAATATCTTTAGTAACCCACACATAATCTATCCTGTTTTGCATCTTTGCATCCAGTCTGAAAGAACTAAATGTGCCTACTGTACCATATGGAGGCTGCACTGTAACATCATATGAATCATTCAGAAGTCCGTCATTAAGAATAATCTGAATAGGCTCCGAGTCAGGCGTCGCATTAAAGTCACCCGTTGTCATAGCAGGATATCCGTTAGCAATCTCCTTTATCTTACTCATAAGCAGATGCGAAGATTGTCTGCGAGCTTCAACCCCCTGATGATCATAATGAACATTAAACACAAAGAATTCCTTACCCGAGTTTATATCCTTAAATTTTGCCCACGAGCAAATCCTGTTGCAACATGTTGCATCCCAACCTTTGCCGGGAACATCCGGTGTTTCCGAAAACCAGAAGTCTCCATTATCCAAAACTAAGAACCTGTCATTCTTATACAAAATTGCAGAATGCTCACCTGCGCTTTCACCATCATCACGACCGGCTCCTACGTAGCTGTAACCACCCGGTTCAAGCATATCATTTATCTGGTGAATAAAACCTTCCTGAATACCAAAAATATCAAAATCATGAAAACGGATAAGTCCGTTTACCATATCCTTACGATGCGGCCAGGCATCCAGGTTATCATTCTCAGTATCCATACGGATATTAAAAGATGCAACATTAAGGTTAGTCACGTTGCTGTTTTGAGCTGACATTGCTATAGCCATCATTAATAAAAAACCGATTAATACAATTCTTGATTTCATTATATATCTTTTTTTATGCTGTTAAAATTTAAATTTAAGTAATTACAAATCTACTCTAATTGTTCGAGAAACTCAATATATTATGTAATTCAATTTTTCAAAATGAGCCCGATAACGTACCGGGCTCATCTTAACTATTATCTAAATAACAATAATATAAATTATTCGCTTCCAACCGGCCATCCGGGGTTTTGTCCCAGATTAGGATTTCTTAATCTGTCTGCCTCAGGAATCGGATAGAGATATTTCTTATCCAGCCACTCACGGGCGCCGGGGTTCCATACTATCTCACCTGAAGTTCCTTCAGACAGCACTCTTCTACCCACACCTGCCGTTGAAACATCTACAAATATTGATGCTGTTGCATTCGCAGGACGTTCTCCCTGATAGAAGCATACATCCATTATCCCATCTTCATTGAGGTCATATTCTCCAAGAGCAGGCACATACATACCTTGCATCGGAGCTGATTCCAGCAGGTCACCTAAGCGCCACCTGATTAAGTCATCCGGTCTCAATCCCTCAGTAATCATTTCCACAGCTCTTTCACGAAGAACTTCCAGCATCACAGGATCTGTGAATTTGTTATTATAGAATTCCACCATATACGGATCTGCAACAGTAGGCCTTTGTGTTAAAGAGGGACCTGTAATTCCGGCTCTCGCTCTTAATGCACCGATAGTAGAAGTCCACTGTGCATCCGTCATTGTACCAAGTTCTGCAAGTGCTTCAGCTTTATTCAACAATACTTCCGCATATCTGAAAATTAAATGAGCGTTCTCATTACGGCTTTCATCATCATACGGGAATCTCTCATCGTATGCACCTTTAATAAGCTGGTAGCCTGTATATGCCTGATCCAGGTTAGGGGGCGCAACAACAGGAACACCATTTTCTGTTCTGTGATAATTACCCGATCTGATGGTTTGATGTAGTCTGCCATCTCTGTTCTTCACTTCTTCTACAAAAGGAGTTGTGCTATAGTTGGCATTACTTGTAAATGGAGTACCATCTGCGTTTAAGTATGTATTTACAAAACGACGGGTAAGTGATGGTCTGTCGCCATAAGTAGGACTAATCATTCTCCTGTTTCTTGAGCTGAACACCTGAAGGTCTGCATCTAAAGTTACAGCTAAGATTACCTCAGTTGTATTCGGAGTTTTTTGAAGGAACAGATCGCGATAAGCTGAAGAACCATCCACTAATGAATACCCCTGAATCTCATCAGCCGTTCTTACTACCTCTTCAAACCACTGGTTGGCTGTTCCCTGTTTACCATAATTAGTATGATATTTTCTGAATGATGCTTCATACAAGCATACTCGTGTTTTAAATACTCTTGCCACATCCTTTGTAATCAAAGTTCTGCTTGGCTCAGATTTATCAGAGATATTTGCAATCGCATAGTTCAGATCTTCAAGAACTTTGTCCATAACCTCAAATCTGTCATCGCGACCGGCATAAAGCTTTTCTTCATCATTAACATCAATCGTACGGTCAATCCATGGAACATCGCCAAATCTCTTAACCATATCAAAATAGAAGTATGCACGGAAAAAACGAGCTATTCCCAAATAGTTTTCCTTTCCTATAACACTGCTTTCTTCTGCATTTTCAATAAAGTAGTTGATATTACGCAGATTTCCCCACGACCAACCGCCACTGGTTGTCGGACTAAGCGCGTTTGGCAGTAAAAGTGTACCTACACCATTTCTTGCAATCAGATCTGAGTTATTATCGATTGCGAAAACTCCATCATAAGGAGTAGGAAGCATTTCATAAAACGAGTTAGAGTAGAGTTGGAGTCCGCTTTCAGACTCAAAAATGGCAACACGCGAGGCAGTAGCCTGCGGCAATTCTTCCATGTCGCATGCAGCAAAGCCTGCTGTTATAAAAATGCTTATAAATATGTATAATATATTTTTCTTCATTCTAATTTAGATTTTAAAAATTAATAGATAAGCCTACTGAAAATGTACTTAGTGTTGGATAGTTGTAGCCATCACCATCTGTGCGAGTATCATCACTATTTGTTCCTGTTAGCTGTGAGCCCGCTCTCCATACATTTGTAACATCAGTATCTTTAGTAATTTTATAAAGAGGCGACCATGTCCAAAGGTTTTCACCCGACAGGTAAACTTTTATGTCGCTGGCCTGTAATTTAGCTGCAAAAGAAGAAGGTAGAGTATATCCAACATTCAACGTCCTCAATCTTATATATGCAACATTCTGAACGTACCTGTCGTTTGGCAAACTTAACTGACCGTTTGCGTTCTGTGCAGTGTAACCTGTTAGTAAAGGAAGGTAAGCATCAAAGTTCTGCAACTCTTCTCTAAACTGCATATCTTCCTGCCAGCGAGGATACTGGTTGTATGGCCTGTTGTACTGACCCCAGAATCTCGACTCTCTCGAAGGGTACCACTCCTGCTTACCAACTCCCTGAAAGAAAGTTGTAAGGAAGAAGTTATTCCAGTCACCACCAAGAGTTAATCCATATACATATCTTGGAGAACTGTTACCAATAATTGTTTTATCACCCGAATCACCTACACGGTTCAATCCATGATAAATAACATCATCACCATCAAGATTTACGAACTTTAAGTCGCCGGGATGATTCTTTCTTGTATTGTGTGCTAAAATATTCGACTGAGAAGGAGAGTTTTCAATCTCATCATAAGATTTAAATAACCCTTCAACCCTATATCCCCAAATCTCACCAATAGTCTGCCCAATATAGTAGTCAGTCAGCAGATAATCCGGGTTATAATAGTCTGTAATAATTGCTTTAGAATCGGCTAAGCTTGCTCTTACGTTATAGTTAAATGGCTTTCCACCTAAGTCAAACTTATCCATCCAGGTTAAAGTAAGCTCCCAACCTGTAGTTTCAAGAGACGCATAGTTTCCTTTTGGAACACCTGTACCAAAAACTGCAGGTACGCTTGGTCCAACGGTATACATATCTTCTGTCCATCTTCTGTATAAGTCACCGGTAAACGACAACCTGTTACTCATTGCGTTAATATCCAATCCGATGTTACCGGTCGTTGCAGTTTCCCAGGTCAGACTATTAGGAATTACTCCCGGTTGTGATGTACGCTGCGGGCGTGTATCACCAAGAATTCTGCCTGATTGGCTTATTCCAAAGTTCTCTGTAAATGTATACGGAGCAATTGATCCGTTACCCAGTGATCCGTATGACACTCTAAACTTTATATTTGAAATAGCATCAGGATCAACTTCCCAGAACGCCTCTTCAGACAATCTCCAGCCTGCAGAGAAAGAGGGGAAAAATGCCCACTGCTGATTGCTTGGGAATCTGGAAGAGCCATCATATCTTCCGTTAACTTCAAGAAGATATCTTTGCATGTAGTTGTAGTTCACTCTAAAGAATGTACCGGCAATCCTCCATTTATTATAACCCCCCGAAGTGGTAATATTGTTACCTAAGGCAAGGTTTATATCCTTGGCATCTTCATAAACAATACCGTTTCTTGTCATCGTTACATTATTGTAAATCGATTGTTCATAGTTGAATCCTGCAAGGAACTCAAAATTATTAACTTCATCGAACGTTTTCAGATAGTTAGCATATACGTTTGTTGCTAAATACTGAGTAGTAGAACGACGCTCCTGCAAGTCGTTAGTGTTAGTACCGGTATAACCAATCTGCCCTTCATACCTGCTGTATGGCACCTGTACCCTAACTTGTCTGTGACCATACTC
>CAZYNA010000009.1:7102-31385 GCA_964648775.1 uncultured Proteiniphilum sp.
GCCCTTCATACCTGCTGTATGGCACCTGTACCCTAACTTGTCTGTGACCATACTCTGTATTCTGGAAAGTGAAGTCGGCACGCAAAGTAAGGCTTTTATCAAAGAAGGTTGCTTCAAGTGCAGTCTTGTTTTTAATAATATTCTGGTTTAGATTAGCTCCACTTTTGCCAATATATCTGTCGCCAACAGTATAGGCTGCCGGGAAAGATAAAGTTCCGTCGGGGTTAGTTAACGGTGCAAGAGGGTGTCCCTCATCTGCAATATTACGCCATATATTACTACCCTCACCAACGTTTATCGGCTGAAAATACTTCATTGCCGAATATTCAGTGTTATTATCAATAAGCAGCCAGTCAAAAACCTTAACATTTCCTCTGGCACGAAGGTTATACATAGAATATTCGTCAGTACTATATTTATACAAACCACTTTCACCGTTGTATCTTCCGCTCACGTAAAACGAAGCAAGGTCGTTTCCGCCCGAAATTGATACGTTATGATCCTGTGCAAAAAAACTATCTCTGTAAAGTTCATCATACCAGTCGGTGCTATAAAAATACTCATATGCTCCTGTACTCGGATTCACCTCTATACGTGGAAGAGAAGGATCTTCCCATCTTCTTTTAATCTCTGCAAGATATTCAGGAGAGAACGAGAGCGTTTTGTTTACTGCTGTCGGAGTTCTTCCATCGTCATTCCATCTCGACCATGCATCGCTAAACCCTTTTGCCCATGGATATGAGTCTACAATATTATCAGGAGTAGCTGTTGGTCTTCTGGAAGAGAAGTTTCCTGTATAGTTTAGTGACGTTCTGCCTTTTGAGGCTGTTTTAGTAGTAATCAGAACAACACCAAAGGCAGCTCTCGCACCATAAATTGATGCAGAAGCAGCATCCTTAAGTACTGATACACTCTCAATATCATTAGGATTCAGCATTCGCGGATCACCCTCAACCCCATCAATCAAAACAAGGGCGCTACCACCCTGTCCAATTGAGGTTGTACCTCTCACGTTGTATGATGGCGACTGTGTAGGCTTTCCATCTGTAAGAGTGATGTTAAGGTTGGGTATCACACCAACCAATCCCTGAGTCATATTTGTAATCGGACGATTCTCAAAAACATCACTCGATACCTGCTCAATAGCGCCTGTTAAGTTGAGCTTTTGAGCCGTACCATAACCCACCACTACTACTTCGTCGAGTAGTTCTGAGTCCTCTTCAAGTGTAACATTCAGTCTGCTTCTTCCATCCCAAACCACCTCTTGATCTCTATATCCAATATAAGAGAAAACAATTGTGGAGTTTGCTGTCGACTGAAAGTTGAATGCTCCGTTAAAATCCGTAATAGTACCTCTTGTTGTTCCTTTTTCAATGACATTTACACCAATAAGAGGCTCATTGTGAACATCCGTCACGACACCCGAGAGCGTCAATTCTTGTGCATTAGCTGTGATAATGACACACAAGAACAAAATAATAAATTTTAATCTTGATACTCTTTTCATTTCAATAATAAATTAGCTTTTTGCGTTAATAAACTTCTAAACAAAAGAATAGGCTTAAGTAATTTCTTTACCTGTCGGAATAAATATTCTGATTTTCCCAAAAATTAAAGTCCTTTAAATATTTAGTGGCAAAGAAACACTTAATTTGTTACGATTCAATTAAGAAAAAAACAAGAAATTGTTACTTAACAATTCATGGAAACAACTTCAATACAAGGTTTCGACTCCGGACTGTATAATTTCCGGAGCGTCAGTTACAATCAAATTTCATAAACTCCCATAATCTATAAATGGTATAATTTATTTTACAAAAAAAAGCGAAAATGCTAATATATCCTAATTAGTTAAGTTGTTTAACTTAAAGCGAGTAGTTGTAAAATACAACCGGGTGCAGTATATGTTTTTTATCATATTGATTAATTATTTCGCATTAAACAGTATTTTTAATTATATTTTAGTATATTTGAAAACAGATATACTGATTTTATTAATCTAATAAGACATTTAGTTATGGAAAGAAGACGCGCGGTTAACAAAACACATTTAGGCTACAACGTAAAACGTATAAGAGGAATAATTGGTGTAAAACAGGAGGTTCTTGCTGAAAGAATGGGTCTTTCTCAGCAATCAGTATCAAAACTGGAAAACAGAGAAAATCTTGATAACGAAACAGTCACTAAAGTTGCAAAAGCATTAAATATTCCCTCTGAAGCTATATTAAACTTCACCAACGAAAATGCTATCCACATCATTTCCGGTGCTTTTACAAGTATCAAACAAGTAGATAATAATGGTTCAGCTGAAAGGACCCAATTCAGCAATCCTATTGAACAAATTGTACATTTATATAATGAAAAGATTGAACTATATGAGCGTATAATTATAGCTGAACAGAGAAAAGTAGCTCTTCTGGAAGAGTTGATTATCAGAGAAGCAAAAGATTGCTTTATGTAGTTATAATTTAGGCCCGCTAATAATCTTAGCAGGCTCTATAAAAAATCAGAAAATTAAAATTTAAAACTATTTATTTTTATCCCTCACAGCTTTAAAATCCATCAATCCCATAGATGTGTCAACGGTTCCAACAATCACGCTGTCTCTAACATTGCCAAGGAGGGCAACGTACTCTGAGTCGATGTAAGCATTACCTCTTATCGTATCGTTCACCAATGACACATTTTGCAAATTGATATTATAGCCTGAGCCCATCTGCACAACTCCCGTTATAACATTGTTCTCCTTTGTCAGAATCAGTGTGCCTTTGTCGTATCCATACGGGGCTTTGGGAACTTCGTATTTCCAAACGGTTCTTTCGGATTTATTGCTCTGAGCAACCGCAAATATCATTAATCCACTTAAGATTACTGCAAATAATAGGACTGTTGTCTTTTTCATCTTATATTGAAATTAATATTGTTAGTAAAATATTGCATAAATATACAACTAATTTTGTGGATCACAATAATTTACTCATCAACTCCACTCCTTTTAAGCAATGCTTCAATCGAAGCTTCCCTGCCTCTGAATCTCTCAAACAGCACCTCCGGCTCTTCGGTGTTGCCGCGTTCAAGAATATTTCTCCTGAATGAGTCGGCAGTTGCTTTATCAAATATTCCGTTCTCTTTAAATAATGAGAATGCGTCGGCTTCCATTACTTCCGACCATTTATAGCTGTAATACCCTGCTGCATAACCGCCTGAGAAAATATGACTAAAAGAGGTCGACATGCATGCATCCTCAACTACCGGAAGCAGTTTAACTCTCTCCATTGCATCCTGCTCAAACTGTCGTATTGAAACAACCTCTGAGTCGTAGGTCTCTGCAAGTGAGTGCCATGCCATGTCTAAATAACCAAAAGACAACTGGCGAAGTGTTGCATATCCAACATTAAAATTAGATGCATCTATAATATTCTGTAATATCTCATCCGGCATCTTTTCTCCGGTTTGATAATGAAATGCAAACCTGTCGAGATACTCTTTCTCGGTCAGCCAGTTTTCCATGAAATGCGATGGCACTTCAACAAAATCACGATAAACGCTTGTTCCTGAAAGTGATTCATATGTTGATTTAGCTAACATTCCGTGAAGGGCGTGACCAAACTCATGAAGAAAGGTCTCTACTTCGTTGAATGTAAGCAAAGCAGGGGTTGTTTCGGTGGGACGGGTGAAATTCATTACAATTGTTACGTGCGGGCGACTGTCCACACCGTCCTTAACATACTGACCTTTAAATGAGGACATCCAGGCGCCTGAGCGTTTTCCTGTTCTCGGGTGAAAGTCTGTATACAATACTGATAAGAAATCTCCATTCTCGTCCAGCACATCAAATGCTTCAACTTCGGGGTGATAAACCTGAATATCATCGTTTTTCACAAACTGCAAGCCGTATAATTCCGTAGCCAGACCAAAGACTCCTCTTTTAACGTTTTCAAGTTCAAAATAGGGTCGAATAAGCTCATCATTAACACCAAACCTGCTGTTTTTCAGCTTATCAGAATAATAACTCCAATCCCATGGCTGAATATCTATTGGCACACCTTCCATCTCTTCTGCAAAACTCTTAACGTCTGCAACCTCTTTTTGCCCAACAGCAGCAAAAGCCTCTGCAAGTCTGTCCAGCAAACCAAATACCCCTTCTGCACTCTTAGCCATTCGGTTTTTCAGCACATAATCAGAATAACTGTCGTATCCTAAAAGATTGGCTATCTGCAAACGAACATTTACAATTTTTTCCACATTACCTTTGTTATCAAACTCGCCACCCATCACATTTTTAGTGTTATAGGCCATATAGAGTTTTTCACGAAGATCCCGGATTGATGAGTATTGCATAAATCCAATATAACTGGGTGCAGAAAGATCAAAAACCCAACCCTCCTTATCTTTAGACTTTGCCTTTGCGGCGGCGGCAGCAGTCACACTCTCCGGCAATCCAGCCAAATCAGCCTCATCCGTAATTAACATCTCGTAGGCGTTTGTCTCACGCAACACGTTTTGTCCAAAATCGAGAGTTGCTTTACTCAATTCCATCGAAAGTGTTCTATATATTTCCTTACCTTCAGGAGAAAGCGTTGCGCCACTATTTTCGAATCTCTCATAATACCTCTCAACCAGTCGCTTCTGCTCATTGGTAAGTCCCGATTCATCCCTTTTATCATAAACCGCCTTAACTCTCTCAAAGAGCTTTTCATTAAGGTTGATGTAATTTGAGTGTTCTGATAACTTGGGACTTAATCGCTGCGAAATCTCCATCATCTCATCATTGCTCTCGGCACTCAACAGGTTAAAGAATACGCTGCTAACCCTGCTCATCATCTCTCCCGAATGCTCCATCGCCTCAATTGTATTGGCAAAACTTGGCTGTTCAGGGTTATTCGCAATATTATCAATCTCAGCTCTGCTCTCAGCAATAGCCTCATCAAAAGCAGGCTCAAAGTGCTCTATCTTTATAATATTAAAAGGTGCTGTACCGTGCGGACCATCAAATGGTTTAAAAAATGGGTTGTCGCCCATTGCAACTATAGTTGTCATCATAACAAAGAATATTAATATCGTTCTCTTCATAAAGTCTTATTTTTTAAAGATACATCTTATCTCATATAATGCTCAAGCATTTTCTTCCTTTCTTTCCAGTCGGGCATAAATTCCATGAGCAGGTTGTAATAATTTTTAGAGTGATTCATCTGAATAAGATGGCATAACTCATGCGCCATCACATATTCAATACATTTAGGGTGAGATTTTATCAACCTTGTATTTATTGATATATTCCTTTTGGATGAACAACTCCCCCACCTCGATTTCATTGTTCTAAGTGTTATTTTTTGTGGATAAACCTTATATTCTTCTTTAAATAGGTCAACAACAGGTTTAATTATTCCGGGCATCAGTTCGTTTGCCTTCACCTTATACCACCGCTCCAAAAGCGGCTCCACAAAACTCATTTCTTTACATTCTACCAAAACACAATCACCTTTTTTATCAACTTTGTTGGTTTGTGCCGATTTTACACGTAAAACAAACTCTTCACCCAGAAGCAAATGCTTCTCACCATCAATAAAATCCCTTTTTGAATATGCAGGACCAAGACTCTCAAATTTCTTCTGATGCTTCACAATCCAATCCCTCCTCTTAGAAATAATGTTCTCAATCTGAGCATTTGTTGCATGCATTGGCACACGCACAACCACGCTGCCGTCCGGATGCACAACAATTCCAATTGATTTTCTTGAGGATCGTATTAGCGAATATTTAAGGGGTTCAGACCCAGGTTTCATATTTATATCAATTACCATTCAGTTTTTACTTCAGAGATATTAAAAGTATTGTAATAATATTTTAAACGCACTATAATTATATCTTAAAGGCACTATAATAATATTTTAAAAGCGCTGTAATCTTATTTTATAAGCGCTGCAATCCTATCTTAAACGCACTATAATATTATCTCAAAAGTGCTGCAATCCTATCTTTAAAGTAGTCCAATCTTAAATATCTTTAGCAAAAAATCTCTCTTTTGAACTTCCATTGGGGATTAAATCCTTAAAAGCACCATAAGCCTCCACTGGGTAATCTGTTGACAGAATATCGCTCCCACTTTGTATTAAATCTCTGTAAACTTTTCCTCCCCTTACCTTTGCACTATTATCTATATTGTCCATTGTTCCGAGAATAGTATAAATTCCCATCTCATGCAATTTATCGTTAAATGATTTATCTCTTGCCGAAGTGCCTGTAAATGCAACAACCTTTTCGGGGTTGATACCTGTGTTAAGGAATCTTTCTAACTCCTCCTCGTTTCTGATGGTAACAGATAATAAAAGTGAAGGGAATTTCTCATGAACCTGTTGGGCAACATTAAGGCTGTAAGTGATTAAAACGGCATAAGATTCAGCATTTTCTCTGATAATGGTTTCTGCCGACTCATCTAAATCTCTAACCGCTTTAACATCAACGGTAAACAATGTTTTGCCTCTGCCCCATTTTAGAACTTCAGTTAGAGTTGGCACAGAGCCGGCTACCTCATTCCCTTCATAGTCGATAAGTGTCAGCTCTTTTATCTCGTCGAGGTTCATATCCTCAATCTCCTTGTCAACAGTGGTGGTTCTGCCGGTTGAGCTGTCGTGCATTACAACCAGTGCCCCATCTTTACTTCTGCGAACATCGAACTCTATTATGGCCGGAACGTTGCTAACTACAAACTCAAACATCTCTATTGTATTCTCTGCAAAACCGTCATAATAAACACCACCTCTATGGGCCGAGACCATCGGTATACGGTCTTCTGTCCACATCAAAAACTCTTCTGCATCTTCAAGATTATCTAATTTTATCAGATTTAACCCGTTAACGGCTCCCTCGTCGTTATTGCTGTGAGTTGTGCATGCTGTAAATCCGAAGCTAAACAGAGTAGCAACAAATAACAGCTCCAGCAGAGGGGTTAAAATAAATTTCCTTTTCATAATTGGCAGTGTTCAGTAACAAGCCTCAAAGGTAATAATTTAAAACAGATTTTAGGATTAATTTAGTAATAAATTGATGTTTCAAATGCTTTGTAGCCACAATATTATACTATCACTATACCATCACTTATTCTTATTCGTATAAACTACCTATCTCCTTCGTATCTCCTACGTATATATACGAACGTGATACGAAGGAGATACGAATAAGGTACGAATAAGACACGAAGGTAAATAGGACTTGGTATAGCAAATGTGTAGGCAAGGAACAGGGGATTTGCTCACAAAATGATGAAAAACTGTTATCTTTGCAACAATTCAAAAAGATTTTAAATAAATGAATCAAAATAAGATATGTTCCCTTTTCGGGATCCGTTACCCTATTATTCAGGCGGGAATGGTGTGGTGCAGTGGCTGGAAATTAGCATCTGCAGTTAGTAATGCAGGCGGATTAGGTTTAATTGGTGCAGGATCAATGCATCCGGAAACGTTGCGGGAGCATATTCAAAAGTGCAAAGCAGCAACGGACAAGCCTTATGGTGTGAATATTCCGTTAATGTATCCTGACATTGATGAGATTATGCAAATTGTGATTGAAGAGAAAGTTCCTGTTGTTTTTACTTCTGCAGGAAATCCTAAAACATGGACTTCAACCTTGCAGAACGAAGGAATTATTGTTGTTCATGTGGTTTCAAGCACTAAGTTTGCAGGAAAATCTGCTGAAGCTGGTGTAGATGCGATTGTGGCAGAAGGCTTTGAGGCTGGTGGACACAACGGAAGGGAGGAGACTACTACCATGACTTTAATTCCGCAGGTAAGAAAGGCTGTTGATTTACCATTAATTGCTGCCGGAGGTATATCTTCGGGCGAATCTATGGCTGCTGCTTTTGCTCTGGGAGCAGACGGGGTACAGGTGGGTACCCGCTTCGCACTAACAACAGAGAGTTCGGCAAGTGATGCTTTCAAACAAAAATGTATCACTCTAAATGAGGGCGATACAACACTTTCACTAAAAAAACTAACTCCTGTAAGATTGATTAAGAATGAGTTTTATGAGCAGGTGAAAGAGATGGAAGATAAAGGTGCAAGCGCAGAAGAGCTGAGAGAGCTGCTGGGACGGGGACGCTCCAAGAGGGGTATATTTGAGGGGGATCTGGATGAGGGTGAACTGGAAATCGGACAGATTGCTTCGGATATTAAAGAGATTATTTCAGCAAAGGAAGTTATTGAAGATATGGTAGTTAATTTCAACAAAACGGTTAACAGACTCTCTTCATCAACTATTTAAAAGTAAAAACTTATTATCTTTGCCTACAATATGCAGTATAAACTTTTTCCTTCAGATCAGTTTTCATTTTTCAGCCTTAGCAGTGGCAGTTGTGGCAACTGTTATTATTTGGGTAATTCGCATTACGGAATTTTAATTGATGTTGGAATTGGTCCCAGGGTAATAAAAAAACGCCTTGCCGAATATGGTGTTAACCTCTCCTCAATACAAGCTATTCTAATAACTCACGATCACCTTGATCATATTAAATCTGCGGGATACCTTGGAGCAAAGCAGTATATCCCGGTATATGCCACCCGCGAGGTACACAGAGGGATAGCAAATAACAGGATGATTCATCATAGCCTGAACGGATCGGCAAAATATATTGAAAAGGGAAAGACTTTTCAGATTAAGGACTTCAGAATTACTCCTTTTGATGTGCCTCACGACAGTATTGACAACTCGGGTTACTACTTTGAGTTTGACGGACATAGAATGACTCTGGCTACAGATGTCGGCACTATAACCGATGAGATTGCTTATTATATCAGCAAAGCAAACCATTTAGTGATTGAGAGCAATTATGATGAGGAGTTATTGCGCAATGGAAGTTATCCGCTTCATTTAAAAGAGAGAATTACATGTGGCACAGGGCATCTGAGTAACCGCCAAGCCGCTGAGTTTCTCGCAAACAACTTCTCTTCAAATCTTAAAAATATATGGCTGTGTCATTTGAGCGGCGATAATAATAATCCTGAACTGGCTTACAACACCATGAGCAATACCCTCTTACAGAAAGGGGTTAAGGTTGGTCAGCATGTTGATCTCCACGTATTGGGAAGAAATAAATTATCTGAAAAGATTATTTTTTAAATTCATGACAACTGCACCTATTCTCTTTTTTACATACAACAGACCTTCACACACCCGCCAGTCGCTGGAGGCTCTGCTAAACAATGAGTTGTGCAGCCACAGCGATATATTCATTTTCTCAGACGGATACAAAAATAAAGATGACAAACAGGAGGTTATTAAAGTAAGAGAGTTGATTCATTCTATAAATGGTTTCAGGAATATCAGCATTATTGAGCGAAATGAGAATTATGGTCTTGCAAGAAATATAATTGAGGGTGTTACAGAAATAATTGATAAGTATAAGAGAGTTATAGTGCTTGAAGATGACCTGATTACCTCTCCGCTGTTTCTTACGTTTATGAATGAGGCGCTTGAGAGATATAAGGATGAGGATAATGTTGGTCACGTTCAGGGCTTTTGTTTCCCGATTGAGGGTCTCCCCGACTCATTTCTGATAAGATGGCCGGGGAGTTGGGGGTGGGCTACCTGGGATAGAGCATGGAAGCAGTTTAACCCGGATGGTGCAGAGTTGCTTAAAGAGATTAAAAGAAGGAGGCTCACTAAAACTTTCGACTTCAATGGCAAGTATCCATTTACAAAGATGCTTGAGCGGCAAGTGAGGGGAGAAAATAACTCATGGGCAATTAGATGGCATGCATCGCTTTTTCTTAATAATGTTTTGTCTCTGAATGCAGGTAAATCTCTTGTTCAGAACATTGGATTTGATGGGAGCGGCATCCATAGCGGAAACGACGAGATTTACTCTACAAGTTTATATAACAGAAAGTTGAACACCGAAGTTGGTGAAATAAAAGAGAACTTATTAGCCCGAAAAGAAATAGAGAAATATCATGGTAAAACATACTCTCTTTGGGCAAAAGCCAAAAGAAGGGTAAACCGAATGTTGAGAAGTTTTTAGTTTATGAATATCCTGATCATAAGTACATCTGATTTACGTGGTGGGGCTGCAATTGCGGCTTACCGACTCATGAATGCCTTAAAGGCTGAGGGTGAAAACGTAAAGATGGCTGTCAGCGAAAAGCTTTCGGACAGCTCTGATGTTTTTGTTGTTGGGAGTAAGCGTAAAAACAGATATAATTTCTACAAAGAACGGGCAACCATTTTCTTAAATAACAGATTATCGAGGAAGAATCTGTTTGATGTTTCAATTGCCAACACAGGGGTTTCTGTAACAAACCTCAAAGAGTTCAGAGAGGCTGATATCATTCATCTGCACTGGATTAATCAGGGAATGTTGTCATTAGGTGAAATTGAAAAGATTCTCAAATCGGGCAAAAAGGTGATATGGACAATGCACGATATGTGGCCGTTTACAGGAATTTGCCACCATTCGGAAGAATGTAATAAATATGAACAGGATTGCGGAAATTGCCCGTATTTAAAGTCGCGTTCGGCAAACGACCTGTCTAAAAAGGTTTATAAGAAGAAACAACGGGTTTACTCTAAGAGAAACATTACATTTGTGGCATGCAGCAACTGGCTTAAGGAACTGGCATTAAAAAGTCCTCTTACTTCGGGGCACAGGGTTGTATTAATACCCAATCCAATAGATACAGAGGTTTATCATCCGGTGGATAAAAAAGGAATACGTAAAAAATTGAATCTGCCTGCAGACAAGAAAATCATTCTCTATGCTGCAATGAAGGCTTCAGACCCAAGAAAAGGAACTAAATATTTAATTGAAGCAGCAAATTCAGTCGCACGGAAAAATTACAATAATATCCTTTATATTATTGTTGGAAACAAAGGAGAGGAGATTGCTGAAAAGCTTCCTGCCAATGTTCTTAATATTGGCTTTGCAGATCCGAAAATAATGCCCGACCTCTATAGTGCTTCCGATCTGTATATAACGCCCTCGCTGCAGGAGAATTTGCCAAACACACTTATGGAAGCCATGGCTTGTGGAACTCCGTGTGTTGGTTTTAATATTGGTGGAATACCCGAAATGATTATTCACAAAGAAAACGGATATGTTGCTAAATATAAAGATAGTGAGGATTTTGCCAATGGGATAATATGGTCTCTGTTTGAAGCCGATTATTCTTCGTTATCTGAAAGGGCACGCGAAAAGGTTGTTGCTGATTATAATCAAAGTAAAATAGCAAAGCAGTATCTGGAACAATATACACATAATAAGGAATGAAAAAGCTTTCTGTTATAACTGTCACTTTTAATGCAGAACATACGCTTGAGAGAACAGTCAAAAGTGTTGGTGAGCAGACATATGCTCATATTGAGCACATAATTGTTGATGGTGAGTCGACCGACCGCACTGTTGACATTATCAAAAAGCATGATAATGAGAAAATGGTGTGGAAGAGTGAGCCTGACAACGGACTTTATGAGGCTATGAATAAGGGGATTGATATGGCAACTGGCGACTATCTATGCTTCCTTAATGCAGGCGACACTTTTTTTGCTAAAGATACTGTTGAGGAGCTGATGGAATCGGCAGGGAAAGAGATGACAACACCCGATATTTTATATGGAGAAACGGCTATTGTAGACGACAAAGGCACTTTCCTTCATATGAGATATTTAAGTACACCTCACCGACTTAACTGGAAGAGTTTCAGAAACGGAATGGTTGTGTGTCATCAGGCTTTTTTTGTGAAACGCGAACTGGCAGAACCATATGATCTTAAATATAAATTTTCATCCGACTTTGATTGGTGCATCCGTATAATGAAGAAAGCGAAGGTTATTTTTAACTCGCAAATTCTTCTGATAAATTATTTAAATGAGGGAATGACTACCCGCAACCGTTTAGCATCGCTTAAAGAGCGTTATCGGATTATGGCAAAACATTACGGACATGCGACTACCTTTTTATACCATATTTGGTTTGTTATCAGATTGATAATTTACAGATAGACTATGAAGCGACGAAAATTAAAGGTTGAAGAGCTTAACAGAATAAGCGCTGAGGAGTTTCATGAAGCCGAAAAGACCCCGCTGGTTGTTGTACTTGATAATGTAAGAAGTCAGAATAATATTGGCTCTGTCTTTCGCACCAGTGATGCATTCAGAGTTGAAGAGATTATTTTGTGCGGAATAACTGCTACCCCACCCAATGTTGAAATTCATAAAACTGCTCTTGGTGCAGAGGATACAGTTAAATGGAGCTATTATGAGGATACTATATCTGCTGTAAACAGATTAAAACAGGAGGGTTATGAGGTTTTCTCCATTGAACAGACAGAAAACAGCAGCTCTTTAGATGAGTTTAAAGCAACCAAAGATAAAAAGTATGCAGTTGTTTTCGGTCACGAGGTGCACGGAGTACAACAGGAAGTAATAGACATCTCCGCAGGGTGTATTGAGATTCCTCAGTTTGGCACTAAGCACTCTCTAAATGTTTCTGTTTCAGCAGGAATTGTAATCTGGGATTTTTATAAGCAATTGAGATAGGGCGCCGGCAAATTTAGTTTTCCCATTGCTTCAGAGAGAGGGTTTCACCATCAAACTCGGCATATGAAAACAGCTTTATCCAATCTCCCAGAATAACTACACGGCTCCGTTCTGAAACAGGAAGATTAAGCATTATATGCCTGTGCCCGAACACAAAATAATCTATATCAGGAATTTCCTCTAACTTAGACTTGGCAAATTTTATAAGATACTCATTGCCTTCACCCAGATATTCGGCTACAATGCCATTTTGCCTACTGCTATTAGACCATGCATGAGCCAACGGTATAGTCCAGCGCGGATGAATACCCGAGAAGCATTTTCTGAGAAACTTACTGTGGAATACTTTACGCAGAAATCGAAATGATTTTGACTCGTCGCCTAACCCGTCGCCATGCGCCAGAAAAAACTTCTTTCCGTATATTTCGGTGATATAAGGATCGAAATGAAGAATCATACCACACTCAACAGAAAGGTAGTCGGTAAGCCATAAATCATGATTCCCTATAAAAAAATGAACCTCAACACCGGAGTCTGTAACCTCAGCCAGCTTGCCTAATACTCTTGTGAAGCCTTTTGGTACAACATGCCTGTACTCAAACCAGTAGTCGAATATATCACCCATAAGATAAATTGTATCGGCATCTTTTCTCACGAAATCGAGCCAGCGACACAACTTACGCTCCGCTTCAACTGAATTGGTGTGTGATTTTGCCCCAAAATGGGCATCGGCAAGGAAATATACTTTTTTACTCACTTAACTACGGCTGTTTTTCAGTGTATTGCGGGAAGTGTTACATCATTCCCAGCTCAAGCATAGCCTCTTCGCTCAGCATCGACTGGTCCCAGGGCGGATCGAAAGTAAGATCCAGGTTCACCTCATTCACCTCATCAATAGATTCAACCTTCATCTGAACATCCATTAATATGAAATCTGCTGCAGGGCATGCAGGTGAGGTGAAAGTCATTTCTATTGTGACATTGTTTCCTTCGTCGATATCAACATCATAGATTAATCCCAGATCATAAATATTAACAGGTATCTCCGGATCATAACAGGTACGGAGCATTGCCACTATCTTATCTTGTAAATCTTGTAATTCTTCGTTCATAACAGTTCTTTTTTTAATTAAACCGATAAATAGGTAAATTGTTTACCTGATACTATATTATCCCCTCGTCGGCGAAACTAAAATAGCGATCGCCACAAACGATAATGTGATCAAGAAGAATGATATCCATCCATCTTGCTGCCTCTTTCAGTTTCTTTGTTACCTGAGTATCCTGCGGACTTGGTCTGCAGTTTTCCGACGGGTGATTGTGTGCAAGAAAAATACCGGAAGCGTAATGATTGAGTGCTTCACGAAGTATTAATCTTATATCCACAACTGTGCCGGAGATACCCCCTCTGCTCACCTGCAGAGTTTTTACCACCTTATTGGATCGGTCGGTAAGCAACGCCCATGTCTCCTCATGATTGAGATCTGTAAGCATAGGAAAGAACTCTTCATACGCGATTCTTGAAGATGTAATTTTTCTGCGTTCTTCCGGCTCACCGTTTTTTCTGCGCCTCCCTAACTCAAGAGCTGAGATTATAGAAACCGCTTTAGCCTCACCAATTCCTTTGAAATTATTTGTCAGATCCGACACACTCATCCGCGCCAGTCTGCTCAGGTCGTTATTTGCTACCGATAAAATACGCTTACTTAATTCAACCGCACTCTCCTCGCTATTGCCTGAGCCAATCAAAATTGCGATAAGCTCTGAATCCGACAACGCTGAAACTCCTTTCAGCAATAATTTCTCTCTTGGGCGGTCTTCCTCCGCCCACTGTTTTATACTGAGTTTGTTCATGATGGTTAACCTATGCCAACCATTCTATTTAGCACGCTCTACATATGAGCCGTTGCGCGTATCAACTTTAATTTTTTCTCCTGTATCAATAAATAGCGGAACTCTCACTTCAGCTCCTGTCTCAAGAGTTGCAGGCTTTAGTGCGTTTGTAGCTGTATCACCCTTAATTCCAGGTTCTGTGTATGTAACTTCAAGCACAACATGTACAGGCATTTCTGCAGTAAGTATTGTTCCGCTGTCGGAATGAACCTGAACTTCTACGATATCCCCTTCTTTAAGAAACTGAACACCCTCTATCTGCTCTCCGGGAATAGGAATCTGCTCAAATGTTTCGGTATTCATGAAGTTATATCCCATATCATCTTTATAGAGATACTGGAAAGGGCGACGCTCAATACGCACCTCATCTATCTTAACACCGGAGTTAAATGTTTTATCAAGAACGCGTCCGGTTGTTACATTTCTAAGCTTCGTACGAACGAAAGCTGCACCTTTTCCGGGTTTCACATGTAGAAACTCCACAATAAAGAAATACTGCCCATCTAATTCGATGCACATTCCATTTCTAATATCAGCAGTTGTTGCCATAATATTGTTTTATTTTTTTTCTAATCTAATTTAATTAATTGTATAAGAGTGTAAAATTAAACATTTTACACGAAAACTGCAAATTGAGATACTCAGACCACATTCATTGCATCCAGCACTATTTTCACTACAAACAGCAGGAATATAACCCACATTGTAACTGAAATATGTCTGAGTTTACCGCTAAGTACTTTCAGAATAACAAATGAAAGCATACCAAATACAATTCCCTGTGCAATGCTAAATGCAAATGGCATCATAACGATAGTTAGGAATGCAGGTAGCGCCTCTGTCATATCATCGAAGTTGATTTTAACAACTGCAGTAATCATAAACAAGCCAACCAGAATAAGAGCCGGTGCTGTTGCTGATGCAGGTACAACAAGAAATAGAGGTGCAAAGAACAGAGCCAGACCAAACATTATTGCAGTTGAAAGTGAAGTTAAACCGGTGCGACCGCCTGCTGCAACGCCCGAAGCACTCTCAACATATGATGTAACTGTACTGGTGCCAAGAATAGCTCCTGCTGTTGTACCGAGTGCGTCGGCAAAAAGCGCTTTCTTGATTTGAGGGAAACTGCCGTCTTTATCAGTTATTCCTATTTTTGAAGCAACTCCCAAAAGAGTTCCTATTGTATCGAAGAGGTTCACAAAAAGGAATGTAAACACAACAATTAACATATCGAGGGTAAAAATATTACTCCACTCAAACTGCATAAAGATTGGAGATATTGAAGGGGGCAGAGAAACCAGACTTCCTTCGGGCATTTCAGCCAATCCTAATATCAATGCAAAAATAGTGGAGACAACTATACCGATAAGGAATGCACCGTGAACTTTTTTATAATAGAGTGCAGCTGTAACAAACAACCCGAGGCATGCAACCCACACATGCTCATTGGCCATTGATCCTAAAGCAAGCATTGTATTTTCGTCACCAACAATCAGTCCGGCATTCTGCAACCCCAAAAAGGTTATAAAAAGACCGATACCTACAGGTATTGCATTTTTTATTGTGTTGGGAATACTCTTAACTATAAGCTCGCGTATATTAAAGAATGTTAGAATTAAGAAGATAATACCCTGAATAAAAACAGCTGTCAGAGCCATTTGCCACGAGTATCCAAGTCCGATTACCACAGAAAAAGCAAAGAAAGAGTTTAGTCCCATTCCCGGTGCCTGAGCAATAGGCAGGTTTGGAATAAATGCCATAAAAAGTGTTCCTAACAAGCTGGCCAGTGCTGTGGCAGTAAACAGAGCATTTCTGTCCATACCCGATGCACTAAGGATATTAGGGTTAACCACTAATATATACGACATAGTGAGGAAGGTTATAATACCGGCAATAAGCTCAGTGCGAACTGTCGTTTTATTCTCTTTCAGTTTGAATAATTTTTCGAGCATAACTTTTTGATTTTATCTGTTTAGAAAGTCCATTTAGTAGCGATCGTAGGAATTGCATAGAATTTGCTTTCCACAAACTTGTTCACAAAATTGTAGCTAAGCTCAACCTCACTTCCCAAAGCAAAGTTTGGTGTAATATTATACCATATTTGAGGCTCACTAAGCAAGATCAGCTTTTTACCGTCTGCCTCGGGACCTTCTGTAAAGGACTTATCCTCAGTCCAAAGATCGAAAAAACCACCAAGAGAGAGTTTGCCGTCAGCAAAAGCAGCATTCCACGTAAATGTCCATTGTGCATCGTGACTTGCCTGATCAAAAGCATTAAGCTTGTAAACTAAATATGTGTTCATAAAGAAGCTGCCCAGCTTAAACGGGTAACCGACACCTGCCATATAAGAGCTGGGAATTGAAAAGCCTGCACCGGCACCTCTTACAAGTCCCAATCCACCATTATACTCAATATGAGGCAAAAGCGGAAAATCGCCAATCTTAAATTCGCGTGCAATTTCAGTATATGCAAGTCCCGGATTTCGTTTATCAAAGTTAAAATCAACATCAACAAACATAAATGTATTTCCCCACTTATCAGGCTTATACATTTCAAAAGTGGCTGTCAGATAATTTATGGGAGCTACATCACTACCATAAAGTGAGCTACGGGGATCAAAATGAAGTTGCAGGTTCTGAGCCTGAACACTTCCAATAACACAAATAATTGAAAGGATTAATAAGATTTTACGCAACATAAAGAAAGGATTTGAAGATTGTTTAAATTAAATAAACGGCAAAAGTAGTACTTTTTTCTCTTTTTCATTCAATTTAAGCTTCATAAAGTATAAATTTGTAATTTTGCCGATAAAAAATAATAGACAGGATAGTTATGGATAATGAAAAAGCAAAAGATTTAGTTATTTACAATACTCTTACCAGAGAAAAAGAACCGTTCAGCCCTATTAACCCTCCGTTGGTAGGCATGTATGTTTGCGGCCCCACTGTATACAGTGATATTCATCTCGGTAATTGCCGTACCTTCATTTCATTTGATCTGATATACAGATATCTTCTTCATCTGGGATATAAGGTCAGATATGTTAGAAACATCACAGATGCTGGTCACCTTGAAGGCGACAGAGATGAGGGTGATGACAAATTTGCTAAAAGAGCTAAACTCGAGCAACTTGAACCAATGGAGATTGTACAGAAATACACCCTCGGATTTCATGAGGTTCTGTCTATGTTCAACACCTTACCCCCCGGCATTGAACCTACAGCAACAGGTCATATAGTAGAACAGATTGATATGATACTCGAAATAATGGAGGCAGGTTATGCATATGAAGTTAACGGGTCGGTTTATTTTGATGTTGAAAAATACAGCAAAGACAACAACTATGGAATTTTAACCAATAGAAAATTAGAGGACCTGCTTGAAGGGACACGTGAACTAAGCGGACAGGACGAGAAAAGAGGAAGACTTGATTTTGCACTGTGGATTAAAGCGAAACCCGAAACACTTATGCAATGGACATCGCCGTGGGGCAAGGGTTTCCCCGGATGGCATATTGAGTGTTCTGCCATGAGCACAAAATATTTAGGACCAACATTTGATATACATGGCGGAGGTATGGATTTACAAGCCACTCACCACACTAACGAGATTGCACAATCGCAGGCATGCAATCATGCCGAACCTGCCAAATACTGGGTTCATACCAATATGCTTACAGTTAATGGTGTACGCATGTCTAAAACAGCAGGCAACGGATTTCTTCCCAAAGAGCTGTTTACTGGAAATCATCCACTGCTTGAGAGAGGATATTCACCTATGACAGTGAGGTTCTTTATGTCGCAATCGCACTACAGAAGCACCCTCGATTTCTCTAATGATGCTTTGCAGGCTGCGGAAAAAGGATATAAGAGATTGATGGAGAGCCTGACTGCCATTGATAAAATTCAGCCTTCATCTGAGTCAACTGTTAATATTGATGATCTTACGGAAAAGTGCTATGCAGCAATGAACGACGATTTTAACAGTCCGATTCTTATTGCCAACCTATTTGAAGGTGTTAGAATTATAAATGCATGTAAAGACAAAACTGAAAGTATCACTGAGCAGGATCTTGCAAAATTAAAGGAGGTGATGCAAACATTTGTCTTTGAGGTGTTGGGCTTAATTGATGAAACAAAGGATGTGGCAGGCAGTGGAGTGATTGAGGGCTTAATGAATCTGATTATTGATATTAGAAAAAATGCCAGAGAGAATAAAGACTGGGCAACGTCGGACAAGATCAGAGATGAGCTGAAAGCTGCCGGTGTAGAAATAAAAGACACTAAAACAGGTATTGAATGGACATTGTAAGATGAACGAAAAAAGAGTAACTTTTGCCTCTAAGCTGGGAGTAGTAGCAGCTGCGGCCGGTTCGGCAGTCGGACTCGGCAATATATGGCGTTTTCCAAGCCAGACTGCCGATGGCGGTGGTGCAATATTTATTTTCGTTTACATTGGCTGCATACTCTTTTTCGGGATACCACTTATGATGAGTGAGTTTATTATCGGCAGATCGGCTCGTGCAAACACAGCCGGGGCATTTAATATCTTAGCTCCGGGAACGCAATGGAAGTGGATTGGCCGGCTGGGAGTACTGACCGGCTTCACGATCATGGGGTTTTATATGGTGGTTTGCGGCTGGACTGTCGACTACTTTTTTCAATCCATAAGCGGTAAGCTAAATAGTGTAAGCGATTTATCTGCACATTTCGGAGCATTGCTGTCTAATCCTTTAAAGCAGTCGGCACTGATGGTTGCTTTCACCATTCTAACTGCGTTCTTTATTATTGCAGGTGTCAGGAAAGGTATAGAGAATTCATCCAAAATTCTTATGCCACTGCTGTTTATTTTATTAATTATTCTGGCAGTAAGAGCTATCATGCTCGACGGGGCATCGAGTGGTCTCAACTTCCTTTTTAAACCAAATATAGAGAATGTAAAACCTACTCTGTTTCTGGATGCAATGGGTCAGGCATTTTTCTCCCTCTCGCTGGGAATGGGGTGTATGATAACATATGGCTCTTATATCAACAAAAAGAACAATCTCACAAAAACAGCAGTGCAGGTCTCTTTCCTTGATTCAATGGTTGCAATACTTGCAGGTGTTGTTATCTTTCCCTCTGCATTTGCATTAACGAGCAACCCCGATACAATAGTAAATGAGCTTGTGGCGGGTGGTCCGGGACTCCTGTTCATTACACTTCCCGAGCTGTTTAATCAAATGCCTGCATCTATGGTATGGTCAGCTATGTTTTTCTTTCTGCTGGCACTTGCGGCGCTCACATCAACAATATCATTGATGGAGGTTGTAACTCTTTATATATATGAGGAGTATAAAATATCAAGAAGAAAAAGTACGGTTATTGTAACCACCGGAGTTATAATCTTAGGAATAATCTCCTCATACTCAACTCAGTTTTTTAATATTCTTGACGTATCATCGGCAAAATATATGCTTCCTGCAGGAGGATTCTTTATAAGTATTTTTGTTGGCTGGTACTTAGACAAAAAGCTGGTTTATTCTCAAATTACCAATAACGGTAAGCTAAAGTTCAGCGTAGCATTTTTAAAAGCTTATATATTCATTCTAAGATACATTGCACCTATTGCAATTTTATCAATATTTATTTACGGACTCTTAGGATAAAACAAAATAATAAGTAAAAAACCGCTTCTTGTAAAAAGTATAAATGAAATTAAACAAAGTCAAAGTATTATGAATTGGACTGACTTATAATTAAAAATATTATTTTTGTTTAAAAATTCTCATATTAAAATGCAACTTCAATATAAAATATCTCCGCCAACCTCAATTAAAACCACTATACAGCTGCCTTCGTCTAAAAGTATAAGCAACAGGGCTCTGATTCTTAACGCATTGAGCTTAAACACCAAGCCAATTAAAAACCTGTCTGATTGCGAAGACACTCAGGTGATTATTGATGCTTTTAACTCAAATTCTAATAAGTTTGATGTAAAGGCTGCCGGCACAGCAATGAGGTTCCTTACTGCATTTCTGGCAGGCATGGAGGGCGAGTGGGTTTTAAAGGGAACGGAAAGGATGCATCAGCGACCGATTCATCCATTGGTTGAAACTCTTATAGCTCTGGGTGCAGATATCAGATATCTTGAAAAGGATGGATTCCCGCCCCTGAAGATTAATGGGAGGCGACTAAGAGGTGGTGAGGTTTACCTCTCCGGAAATATAAGTTCTCAGTTCATATCAGCCCTGCTTATGGTTGCTCCGCTTATGGAGAACGGACTAATAATGCATATTGAAAAAGAGATTGTTTCCAAACCTTATATCAACCTTACCATAGAAATGATGGCACAATATGGTGTACATGTTAAGTGGGAAGGGAGCCAGATTGTTGTTAAACCACAACAATACAAGACAGTGGAGATGGAGGTGGAAACCGACTGGTCGGCAGCCTCCTACTGGTACGAGATAGCATCTCTTCAACCGGGCACTGAGATTAAGCTTACGGGGCTTAGGAAAAACAGTATTCAGGGCGATTCAAATGTAACTAATCTTTTTGCAGATCTGGGAGTATCAACAGAGTTCGATTCCGACGGAGCAATTATTCGCAGTGTGAAGAAAAAGCCCAGAAAGTTTTTCCACGATTTTGTAAATGAACCCGATCTTGCACAAACTTTTGCCGCAACTTGTTGTTTTAAGAATATACCATTTATATTCTCAGGAATTCAGAGCTTGAAGATTAAGGAAACTGATCGTGTACAAGCATTAATCAATGAACTGAGAAAATTAGGATATGTTCTTAAAGAGAACGGAATCGGTATGCTTGAATGGGACGGAGAACGTTGCGAACCGGAGGCAGAACCAGCAATCGACACCTATGAAGATCATAGAATGGCAATGTCTTTAGCACCGGGAGCAATAACTTTTAAGTCATTAATTATTAACGATCCTCATGTTGTTTCAAAATCATATCCTCATTTTTGGGATGATTTGGAAAGAGCAGGGTTTAAAATAGAAAAAAGAGAAAGGTAATATATTATGCAACCAATAGTTTTATTTATAGCAATTATTCTATTTTTTGTGATAGCACTTACCATCACAAATTTTATTCAAAGAAAAAGAGGTGTTTCAGAAGATAAAGACATGCCCTCTCCCACAATAGACCTTGGTGGCGGCGGATGCTGCGGTGCACATGAGATCTGCGAGAAGGACAGCCTGATTGCAGCTTTTGTTGAAAAACCGGAGTATTTTGATGATGAAGAGCTGGATAAGTATTCTTATCGCGACTCATCAAACTATAAGGATACTGAAGTTGAGGAGTTCAGGGAGGTGTTTTACTCAGTTCTTGATGAAGAGAAACCTCGTTGGGTACGAAGCCTGCAGATGAGAAATATTTCAGTTCCAAATCAATTAAAGGATGAGGTGCTGATGTTCGTAAATGAGCTGAGGGCAGAGAAAATGCACGCCTGAATCTAAAATCGTTAAATGAATATAATAGAGCTCTTTGATTACGCATTTTTCAGAAATGCCGTAATAGGAAGTTTATTTGCAAGCATTGCCTGCGGAATAATAGGGACGTATGTTGTATCGCGCCGACTGGTTTTCATTAGCGGCGGTATAACCCATGCTTCATTTGGAGGGCTCGGTATAGGGTTCTATTTTTCTCTTCCTCCTATCTTATCAGCAATGGTTTTCTCTGTTTTATCGGCGTTCGGCATTCAATGGTTGTCGCGGAAACAGGGAGTCAGAGAAGACTCTGCAATCGCTGTATTCTGGTCGCTCGGAATGGCAGTGGGTATTCTGCTAACATTCCTATCGCCCGGCTACGCCCCTAACCTGTCGGAATACCTGTTTGGCAATATTCTCACCATCACCCAAACAGATATAATTGCATTAATAATCCTTTCAGCAGTAATAATTCTCTTTTTCGCACTGTTTTTTCATGATATTGTATCCGTCTCGTTCGACACTGAGTATGCACGTACAAGGCGTATCCCAACACAGTTAATAGAATACAGCATGATGCTCTTCATTGCTGTAACCATTGTTTTAAGTATCCGTCTGGTGGGTATAGTACTGCTTATGTCGCTCATCACAGTACCTCAAATGACAGCCAACCTGTTTACAGTAAAGTATTCAAAAATCATTTCACTGTCAATACTACTAAGTTTCATTGGCTGTCTGGTAGGCCTGCTCCTGTCGTACTACCTCAACGTACCATCCGGTGCATTTATAATCTTTGTGCTTATCATCATGTTTTTTATTGGTAAAGGAGTTAAAGCTATTACCAAAGCAAAGCAATAAAAAGACTTTTTTTGAGTTATTTTATTACCGGTGATTCTCTTTTAGGGGAGACACCTCAAACAAGTTAATATACAATACTCAAAACAACATTAAAAAAGATAAGTGCAAATCAGGCAAACCATTCGGTTTATATCAATAATAATACCGCTAATAGTAGCTGTAACGGGGTGTTCTACCGGAAGAAACACCACCGGTTCACGTGCTTATCATCAATTCAACTCCCGCTACAATTCATATCATAATGCCAGGAAAACTTACAACGAAACCCTTGAGAGACATCTAAGCGAGTTCTCTGAAAACTGGTACGAACTACTCCCTTTCTATCCCACTTCCTTCAACCCCGAAAAGACTCAACCCGGTGGTCCTTACGACATTGTAATCGATAAGCTCACAAAGAACATTCAGGACCATTCTATTACGGCTAAACCTAGTCGCGATCCCTCAAAAGCACAATCAACCGAATACAGGCAGTGGCTTCGTCAGAACGAATTTAACCCTTTCATGAAGGATGTCTGGCTATTGCTGGGTAAAGCCCATTTGCAAAACGGCGATTATGAAATAGCACTCTCAGTATTCTCAGAAATAAGTCACATTTTCCCCGAAAATATAAACCTAATCTCTGAATCTCAGATATGGATAATGAGAGCATACACCGAATTGAATCGCTTTTATGATGCTGATAATATGGCATATATATTACAAAGCAGAAGGTTGCCCGAGGATCTTAAAAATCAATTTACTGAAGGATATGCGCACCTGCAACTTAAGAAAAAGAGATATGCCGAAGCAATCCCTTTTCTTAAGGAGGCTATTGACAACGAAAGCAACCTCATCAAAAAAAAGAGGATGCAATTTATTCTTGGGCAGACTTACAGGCTCATTGGGGAGAATAAGCTTGCTGATATCACTTTCAGAAACATAAAAGGACTTAGAACCCCACCCACCCTTTCTATGTATGCTTCTGTTTATTTAGACTCAGCCTTTGTTGTTGCTGAGCAACAGGATATTGTTTATGATATCGCACGGGTCGGAGGTAATATTACTGAAACAAAAAGAAAGCCCCTGTTGTCTGAATTAAATTTCCCTTTATTCCCTGAAAATAAACAGAGCCACAATCAAGTAGATGGGACTAACACGCAACTCTTTACATTCAATGAGGCTGCTGATCATCATGTGTTGCTGTTGCCGCAAAGCGACTCAAATAAAATAAATGAGCTGCTCTTTTATACTGCCAACTTCAACTTTTCTAACTTCAACCTGCGAACGTTTAAACTTTCCACTCTATATCTCAGTAAGAGGCAGCTCCTTAATATCTCGTCGTTTTACTCATACAACGATGCTGTGAGGTATGTAGAGCAACTCGAAACTGATTATCATTTCAAAACATCAATCTCATCTGATGTATCTGCAATTATTATTTCTGAATACAACCTTTCTTACATCCATTCATTTAAAAATCTTGAAGAATATTCGGAGTACTACACAGAACTTATCGGCAAACAAAATGTTTTAGAGTCATATTATTCAGCTGAGACCGTTGCTGAAGTCGATGAATCCGTATCAGACGCAAATGAGCCT
>CAZYNA010000009.1:31485-41985 GCA_964648775.1 uncultured Proteiniphilum sp.
CTGATGCAGGTGTTAGTGAGCCTGTTTATGATGTGTATGAGCCTGTTGAGGATGTGGGTGAACCTATTAATGTGATTAATCCTGAACCCAAAACTGAAGATTCAAGAATTACTCCATCAGAGCTGAAGCGTTCGCTCGAACAAAAAGAAAAAGAGGCTTTAATGCGTGCAGAGAAAACATCAACGGATAAGACTAAGAGCAGAGAGCAGCTTCTAAAGGAAAGGGAGCGGGAAAGAGAGGAGAGAATTCGCAGACGCGAACAGGAGCTGAAGGAGCGACAACGGAAACGTGAGGCTGAAATAAGGCAGCGTGAACTTAACAGAAGACAAAGATGAAAAAAATTGTATTTGCAACAAACAACAAAAACAAACTAAACGAGATAAGTAAGATTGCGGAGGGTAAGATTCAGATCTTAAGTCTGTCCGACATAAATTGCTTTGAGGATATCGATGAAACCGGTACCACTCTCGAAGAAAATGCACTCATAAAAGCCCGATACGTTAAAGAGAAGTATGGCTATGACTGTTTTGCAGACGACACCGGATTAGAAGTGGAAGCACTTTATGGTGCACCCGGAGTATACTCGTCGCGATATGCAGGCAGCCACTGCAACCCCGTCGACAATATGAACAAGCTGGTTTCCGTTCTTAAAGGAGTTGAGAATCGTAAAGCTCAGTTCAGAACGGTGATAGCGTTACTCACAGGAGATGATGAGCAACTGTTTGAGGGGGTAGCCAAAGGTGTTATCATTGATGAAAAACGCGGAGAGCAGGGGTTTGGATATGACCCCATTTTTATACCCGACGGCTATGATATCACATTTGCCGAAATGAGCAAGGAAACAAAAAACGAGATCAGTCACCGCGCCATAGCAACCCACAAGCTCGTAGAGGTTTTACTTAATTTACCCGACTAATCTACCCTCAGAATATGAAATAATTTATATCTTTGAGAAAATCGCAAATTAATCATTTAAACTAATTAAATAACCTATGTCAACATCTAACATTCGCACCGGTATTATCGGATTTGGGCTCTCCGGCCGTGTATTTCATGCTCCGTTTATAGACGTTGTGGAGGGGTTTGAGCTTTCTAAAATAAGCACCTCCAATCCCGAAAGAGTGGCACTTGCAAAAGAGCGATACCCTTCAGCTGAAATTGTTTCTGAAGTAAAAGATATTATCAGCGATCCAAATATCGATTTAGTGATCGTAACTTCTCCCAACACAGATCATTTCCGTTGGGCAAAAGAATCCCTTTTGGCCGGTAAGCACGTGGTGGTAGAAAAACCTTTTACTGTTGATGTTGCTGAAGCAGACGAACTGATTGAGCTCGCTGAGAAACAACAGAAACTACTCACTGTCTATCACAACCGCCGCTTTACGAGTGACACAAAAACAGTTAAGAGGCTTTTAGACAGCGGACTATTAGGCGATATTGTGGATTATGAGACTCACTTCGACAGGTTCCGTTTCGACCCCAGACCGGGTGGTGCCTGGCGTGAAGAGCCGCTACCGGGTTCGGGCATTTTCTACGACCTCGGCTCGCATCTTATTGATCAGGCACTATGGTTCTTCGGTAAGCCCGAAGCTGTAACTGCAAATATAAACCAACAGCGCCCATGGGCAAAGGCAGACGATCATTTCGACGTACGACTCCACTACCCAACATTTACGGCAACACTTAAATCGGGAATGATTTGCAGAATCCCCGGTCCAACCTACATGCTTCACGGAACCAACGGTTCGTTTGTTAAGTACGGTCTGGATGTTCAGGAAGCTACTCTCGATGCCGGTGCCAAGCCTGTTGGCAAGGAGTGGGGAAAAGAGCCCAAAGAGATTTGGGGAGAGATTAACGCCGATTATAAAGGGGTTAAGATCACAGGCAAGATTGAAAGCGAACATGGCGACTATAAGGATTACTTCATTAACCTGCGTGATGCAATTAATGGCAAGGCCGAAATTGCCGTTAAAGCAGAAGAAGCCCGCAGCGTTATGAAAATAATTGAGTTAGCATTTCAAAGCAGCAAGGAAAAAAGGACTATCCGGGTTGATTAGTCCCACATCTAAACTAACTTATTATTACTCAAGAAATAAAACATTATTACTCAAGAGTTAACATATTATTACTCACGAGTTAACTTATTACTACTCAAGAGTTAACACATTATTACTCAAGTGCCTTCTAAGTAAGGCTCTTGAGTAATTTTTTTGCAGCATCGTCAATAGAATTCTCACTCCCCAGAAGAGAAATAAATTTACTGCCGATTATTGCACCCGACGACTCCCGGCACGCTGCATCAAACGTATCTTTATTAGATATCCCAAATCCGATTAGTCGGGGATTTTTTAACCCCATCTCGTTCACCCTTCTGAAATAGGCAAGATTCACATCACTAAAAGTATTCTTTGCACCTGTAACAGAGGCAGAAGAAACCATATAAATAAATCCCGAAGTATTATTGTCGATCATCCTTATCCGCTCCTCCGACGTCTCAGGCGTGATAAGCATAATCATATGCAACCCGTGCTCCTCAGCTACCGATTTATAAGACTCCAGATATTCTGCAAACGGAAGATCAGGAATTATCAACCCATCAACCCCACACCTCATCGCTTCCCTGCAATAATTATCAAAACCAAATTGTACAATAGGATTCAGGTAACTCATCAGTACCAAAGGTATGGAGACAGTGGCCCTCACATCACTCAACTGCCCGAAAAGCACCTTAAGGCTCATTCCGTTTTTTAAAGCTTGCGAGCCAGACGACTGAATAACCGGTCCGTCTGCCATCGGATCGCTAAACGGCACCCCTATCTCAAGCAGTTCAACCCCATTTCTCTCAAGTGTTTCTATCACTTCAACGGTATCATTGAGTTCAGGATAACCTGCGGTAAAATACACCGACAATATATTATTCTTCTTCTCCTTAAATAACTTATCTATTCTGTTCATATCTGTTTTTATTCAATTTCCTACACATGCTAAACTACAGTTTCAGTTGCACAAACCTATCGAAACTGTTCTATAAATGATTTTAATAACTCAATATCCTTAACTCCCGGAGTCAACTCAAACCTACTGTTTAAATCGATTCCTGCAAACTTTGGATGATTAATTCCCTTGATTGCCTCCACATCCTCAGGTCCAATCCCTCCGCTCAAAATAAATGGCGTATTGCCCTTATAGCCGCTTAGTTTTTCCCAATTAAACTTCTTCCCCGATCCTCCATGCTTAGAGGTTTTAGTATCAAAAAGAAAATAATCGCATTTGCCCTCATATGCATCAAGCTGCAACGATGGTATCTCACCATCAGCATCTATCCCGAATGATTTTATTATCTTAAACCCCTCCATTTTCAGGTTTATGCAATACCAGGGCGGCTCACTCCCGTGAAGCTGAATTATGTTTAGCCGGTTCTCCTTTGCCCTTTCAATAATTACCTCAGGAATCTTATCCACAAACACCCCCACTCTCTTCACTTTCTCAGGCAGATACTTCACTTTTGCTCCAACATCCCGCGGCGAATCAGAGTGAAAAATAAACCCCATCCAATCGACACCCAGCTCCTCAACCTGCCTGATATTATTAACATCACGCAAACCACAAACTTTTATAATCATAATATCCGGTTTTAAAACAATTAATACTTCTGATTATATAACACCTTTAACCTGCAACCTGTTGAATAAATTTGCTGAGGCTCTCCTCAGGGTTACCCGATTTCATAAAATACTCACCCATAAGAAATCCCCTGTACCCCGCACCTCTCAATTCCCTCACTGTTGCAGGATCTGAGATTCCGCTCTCCGAGACCCATACTGCGCCTTCGGGAAGACGTTCTGCCATGTCAAACGATTTCTGCAAACTGGTCACAAAGCTTCCCAGATTCCTGTTATTTATACCTATCAAATCGTTTAGCGGATCTATATAGTCGGTCTCACTCTCATCATGCAGTTCAAGCAACACATCCATATTAAGACGCTGCGCAAGTTCGGTAAAACGCTTCGACTCCCCCTTAGTAATTGCGGCAGCTATCAACAGTATCGCCGATGCACCCGCCAGTTTAGCTTCGTAAATCTGGTACTCATCCACTATAAACTCCTTACGCATAACGGGGATTCTCACATTTGCCACAGCACTCCGCAGATCGCTCATGGTCCCTCCAAAATACTTTTCATCAGTCAGTACCGATAAAGCTGAAGCCCCCGAGCGTTCGTAAGCAGCGGTCACAACATTCACATCCGCCCCACGGTGCAGCCACCCCTTACTGGGTGATCGACGTTTAAATTCTGCTATTATACCTGATTCAGAATTCTCCAAAGCCTCTTTTAATGAGTAAAACGGGATATCCCCTCTTTGCTGAAGTTGCTTCTCAAGTTCGGATAAGGGAATTAATTCCTTTTGCTTGCCGACTTCAATTCGCTTATTTGCAACAATCTCACTTAAAACATCTTTCATTATCTTTAATATCAACTATTTAGTTCAACAAACCTGTTTAATGTCCTTAATGCTTTCTTTCCGTAAAGCGAATCGCGGGCAATCTCTATACACTCCTCAATTGACTTTCCCTGGTCGATGGTCTGAATCCCAAAAGCAGCATTCACCAGCACCACATTAATCTGCGCATCCGTAGCACTTACGTTCAGCACGTTTCTGAAGATCTCTGCTGCTTCACCGGTACTGTTTCCGCCCGACAGCTCCTCCTGTTTTATTGTCTTAAACCCTAAATCCTCGGGCATAAAAAGCTGCTCACCGGTATTGGAAACAACCTTAAATTGCTTAGTCAGCGATATCTCATCATACCCATCCATGCTATGCACAATCGAGAACTTCTTATTCTCTTCCTGATAGATATAGCTGTAGAGTCGCAACATTGCCAGATTATAAACCCCCAGCATCTGATACTCAGGCTGAACAGGATTAACAAGAGGTCCCAGCACATTAAAAAAGTTTCTTACGCCCAGACTTTTTCTCACGGGGGCAACGGCTTTTAAAGCGGGACTAAACAGTGGTGCGTGCAGATATGCAATATTACAGTCATCCAGGCTCTTTCTGAAGAGATCGTTATCTGCCCTGAACTTCACTCCCTGCTGTTCAATAACATTGCTTGCCCCGCTTATTGATGTAGCTCCGTAATTGCCATGCTTAACAACATTATATCCTGCTCCGGCAACAACAAAGCATGAACAGGTAGAAATATTAAACGTATTCTTTCCATCACCACCTGTTCCCACAATATCCAAAGGAGAGTAATCAGATAAATCAACTCCAACCCTCATCTCCAGGAGGGCATCCCTGAATCCGAGTATCTCGTCAACCGAAATACTCCTCATCAGAAATGAAGTTATCAGAGATGCTATCTGCGTATCGGGAACATCACCCTCCACAATTTCAAAAAGTACTTTCTTCGACTCGTCACGAGTCAGATAATGGTAATCAAAAAGCTTATACAGAATTTCTTTCATACTGATACATTTTTATGAATTATGAAGTCTGGCAGCTTTATCTATTGCAGTTTTTAATGCTGCAAGCTTGCTGTTTACCTCGTTTAACTCATATTCAGCCGTGCTTTGCGAAATTACACCCGCACCGGCCTGATACCACAGCTCGTTATTGCGACTTACGAATGTGCGGATCGTGATAGCCTGGTTCAGATCGCCGTCGAGTCCGATAAACCCGATACATCCGCCATATGCACCGCGGTTGTGCGATTCAATGTCGGTTATTATTTCAAGCGAACGCACTTTTGGTGCACCCGATAAGGTACCTGCCGGGAAAGTATCAAAGAAAGCTTTTATATGATTTGCCTCAGCGTTTAAAGTTCCGCTTACTCTCGAAACCAGGTGTATCACATGAGAGTAGAAACGGGGCTCTTTAAAAAATTCAACTTCAATATTGTGGGCATTGCGACTAAGGTCTTCTTTTGCCAGATCCACCAGCATAACATGCTCTTCAGTCTCTTTCGGGTCGTTCATAAGAAAATCAACCCCCTCCATATCTTTCTGATAGCTACCCAAGCGTTTTGTTGTTCCTGCAATCGGGTCGATACTGATTTTATTTCCCGCAATCTTGCAGTGCGTTTCGGGTGAAGAGCCAAAAATACGGTAACCCCCGAAATCAAAATAAAACAGATAAGGCGAAGGATTTATCGACCTTAGAGCACGATACACCTTAAAATCATCACCCGAGAAAGGCTGCACAAAACGCCTCGAAAGCACAATCTGTGACAGGTCGCCGCTCTTGCAGTAATCAATTCCCGTGTTTACATACTGCTTAAACTCATCATCTGTAATAGTGCTGTACTCCTCACCCTCAACAAAGAAGTTGTAATTAGCAAAGTTACGCTGATTTATAAGCGTTTCAATCATTACCAGATTACTTATCTCGTTGCTCTCCTGCAGTTCAATTAAAGTAATTTCATCAGTAAAATGATTAAAAACCAATATATATTTATAAAGGATATAGAGCATATCAGGAGCATCATTGCGGTCCTCCCTGCTCTCCTTAATACTTATATTGTCGGTATACTTCACACAATTAAAAGTAGTGTAACCAAACAAACCAACATTGCCGTTTGCATTGCCCGACACCTCAAAATGATCAATAAAACCGCTCAACGCATCAGAAATTGTAAAGCTGCTTGAAAGCTGCCTGCTCTCCTCACTTTCATCCGGAAAACGCATTGTGCATTCGCCTCTGTTTACTTCAACCCGTGCTATAGGCTTCAGAGCAATATAAGATATACTATTCTCATTTACCTGAAAATCGGAACTCTCCAATAATGCCGACTGTGGAAATGTATCCCTCACCTTAAGATAAATGCTAACCGGCGTATGCAGGTCGCCCATCACCTTCTTGCTATTTACTTGAAACTTGTAATTCATATTATCTAAGTTATTAGTTGAAAATTCATTCTGTCACTTTAGTAAATTGATCCTCATACTTAAAGTATGTTTCCAGATCTTTATCCCCTCTGCCTGAGAGCGTAAGCACAACAATATCTTCGGGCGAGAACTTCACCCACTCTAATGCCGCAAGAGCGTGAGCCGATTCAAGAGCCGGAATTATCCCCTCGTTGCGTGTAAGCTCAAACGCCGCTTTAAGCGCCTCATCATCATTAACGGCAAACACCTCCGCCCGTCCCGTTTCGGCAAGATTTGCATGTATTGGTCCGATTCCCGGATAATCCAATCCCGCCGATATCGAATAAGGCTCAGTAATTTGTCCATCTTCAGTCTGCATCAACAAAGTGCGGCATCCATGCAAAATACCGGACCTGCCCAAATGGATGGTAGCAGCCGATTCGCCGCTGCCGATACCCTTGCCGCCCGCCTCGGCAAGCACTATCTTCACCTTATCATTATCAAGATACTCATAGATGGTGCCCGCAGCATTGCTTCCTCCACCCACGCATGCAATCAGGTAATCGGGATAGTCGCGCCCCTCTTTCTCCGACAGCTGCACTTTAATCTCTTTGCTTATAACCGACTGTAAACGTGCAACAATATCAGGATATGGGTGTGGACCGATTGTAGACCCAATTATATAATGCGTATCCTTGGGGTTACTGCACCAGTCGCGTATAGCCTCATTTGTAGCATCCTTCAGCGTCATATTCCCTGAAGTAACAGGAGTAACGGTTGCCCCCAGCATCTCCATCTTTTTCACATTCACCTGCTGACGCTTCACATCCGTTTCTCCCATATACACGGTGCAGGGCATCTGCATTAAAGCACAAACGGTGGCTGTGGCAACGCCATGCTGACCGGCTCCGGTTTCTGCAATAATTCTTGTTTTACCCATTTCGCGGGCAATTAAAATCTGACCGATAGTGTTGTTTATCTTATGTGCACCGGTGTGATTCAAATCCTCCCGCTTTAAATAGATTTTTGCACCATAACGCTCCGAGAGCCGGCGCGAATGGTATAGGGGCGAAGGGCGACCCACATAATCATGCAGCAGCTGATTAAAATCTCTCTGAAACTTTCTGCTCTCAATAATTTGCAGGTAAGTTTTTTCGAGATCCGTAACGCACTTATGCAGAATTTCAGGGATATAAGCCCCGCCAAACTCACCGTAGTAACCTCTTTGGTCGACTGTAAACTTTTGCATCTGATATTATATTTTTATTATTTTATTATTTCTTACTCTCACACAACCCGTTAAAACTTAAAAAGCCTGTCGCAGGATTGCGACAGGCTCTTAAATTTATTCTTTTATCTACTTATTTCAAGACACTACTGCTCTTCCTTACGACTCTTTTAGTTGTAAGTAGCGCCACCAATATCCGTTTGTAAGTAAATTCAACATATTTTGTTTAATCTGATTGCAAAGGAATGTAATTTATTATAATCTCCAAAACATTTTCTACTTTTTAACTATATAAATAATTCAGAGGTAATGATAAGTATAACAATATAGTAGTATATTTGTGGCTAACAATTAATTTTATATTTATGAAAAATATCATAGTTTACCTTACTGCCTTAATAATCTTAGCAATAGCAGGATGCGAGAAGACCGAAAAAAATGGTCCTAAAAAAGAAGATACATACCACACCGTTCTTGGCAAGTATGGCATAAAACAAAATGACATCGATGAAATCTACAGTTATGCCGAAAGTAACGAAGATGCATGGCTGCTTGCGAGCAAAGATAATAAACGATGGCTCAGTCAGTACAATCTTTCAACTCTGGGATTAGTAAAACAGTGGAATATACCTCAGAATGCAGCCTACAACACAATCAATCTGCCTGTTGCAACAGAGTCGGGTTACATTTTCACAGCAAGGGTAATGCATGTATCACCCGAAAACCAGGATATATTTATTGTTTCAGCTGAGAAAAACAAAACCTCTGTTGATGTCATTTACACACTCTCAGATAAGGATTGGATTAACGATGGCAGGGGTCCGCAGCACTTAAACGATCTACCAAAAGTAGAACTATTGGGCAATAACATTCACATACATAACAATGATGCCAGTGCTCCTGTTTTTAATGAATTGCTTTTAAATAATCAGGGACTTGTTGCAGCTGATGTTGCAAAAACTATAATTGACGACGCAATATTCATTACCGGATTTCAAAACAATAAACCCTGGGTTGGCAAATACAACAACAGCACAAAAGAGGAGGTTGACACCTGGAAATCAGACACTGAGCTTGAAAGAACAATACCAACAAATGGTGGAAGTGATGAGTATTTTATAAGGAGCATTATGCTTGATGAGACAAGCCTGATTGAAACATCCAAAGGAGTCTGCGTTGTACCCCGTTACAGCGAAGAGATTGGCTCAAGAGACCTCACAAGAGGCGTATGGGAGGTATATGCAGGAGATCTTCTTTTCTTAAACAGTGATACAGACAATATCATTTTAGGCAATACGGGCTTTCTTTCCTTATCAAATCAATCAGATAAAGAACACTACTCCCTTAAAAAAGGAGAAGAACCAAATCTGATATTCAAGATCAGAGGAGCCGGAACCAGTCTCTATTACTCATTTATCTTCTCACCCGAAGGGGAACTGCTTGAAGAGCTCCCCACAGACGAAACATTTTAGACTATTTATTTCCAAAAACATTCCATACCTCAACAGGATAATCCGATTCAATAATATCAGGCTTATACACAGAGCCTTCCACCTCTTTCATGTAAGCATCAACCCTCTGCTCGGTGGTTCTTAGCCTGTCGTGCGACGGCGAATAGGAAACCATGCATCTAACCCCGTTGGCATGCAGCTTTTCAACAATATGCCTGTTAGAGTCATCAATCTTTTGCCCCACGTAAGCAATCATATTCTCCCATGGCACGCCCGATATTGCAATATCTTCATACTCAGCATCATTTCGGGCAAAAACAGAAAGCATCACACCGGGTAGCCTGTCGTGATAAAACCTTGCCTGAGCACCGGTATGCACAGTAAGCATTACATACTTTTCAATCTTATGTTTTTTTATCAGGTCTACTATCATTTGAAGCGGCACATCCTTCTTATCCAGATTTATAACCGTCTTTCCATCGGCCCACTCAAGCACATCTGCAAGCTTTGGAATCATTGCAGCAGTAATGCTGCCCTCGTGATCTTTAAGTCGGTACACCTGAAGCTCATCCCATGTAAAATCAGAGAGCCTGCCCATGGCATTTGTTGTCCTGTCGAGTGTTTCATCATGCATAAGCACAATCACGCTGTCTTTAGTCATTCTCGGATCAACCTCAAAGAATGCAGGCATCCGGCTCAGCACATGCTGAAACCCCTCAATACTGTTTTCAGGAAATCCGGGATCCTTGCTACCTCGGTGACCGCTAATCAGCAAAGTACTATCACCTTTATAAGCAAAATACTCTTGTGTATCTTTTAGTTTCTTAAACTTTACATAATTCTCCTCCCCCTCTTTTGGTCCGCAGCCCGACACAATGATCATCACTGCTAATATTGCAGGAGCAAATAGAGATAGTTTACTTCCGGCTTTTCTTATAATTTTCATAATTTCATA
>CAZYNA010000010.1:0-40965 GCA_964648775.1 uncultured Proteiniphilum sp.
CTTCCATCTTATGTAAGCTCAATTGTAGTTGTATTTGCTCCTGATATTTACACTAATCCCAGAGCATTTTATTTCGTTGAAACTCCATCCGGATGGAAGCTTGCATTCGTTGATGATACGCTGTTTTCGGCTTAAAAGATTAAAATGTTTTTCAATATATGTAAACAATATTTCTAAAAAAGTGTTTAGCAGTATTGTTAGTGATTGATAACAGTAATAATTACACTTTTAAGTATGAAAACATTAATATATTGTACTCTGATAAGTGCCTTTATGGCTATTAACTCTCTTAATGCACAGGAAGTTGCATCACAAAATGAAACAGCTCCAATTGTAAAGAATCCACCCGTCACAGCTGAGACAATGTTTAGCAATAACGGAGTGCATTTCCAGACAATTATTAATAAAAAGCTTGCAAGTGCTCCAAAGTTTGGTCTCTTTGCTCTTGGTGATATACTTGGTAAATGGGATAATTCCAAAACCGATAATTATATGATTCAGGGAAAACTGACTTACAGAGTTGTGAAAGGACTTGATGCTATTGGTGGTTTTCATATGGCTTCGGGAATTGGAGCGCGCCCTTCACTTGGTGCAATGTACACATACTCTAATCCCAATCTGATAGTTTTATTCAATCCAAACTATAATATTGATGATGTAGGTAATGTTGAAGGTTTTTTGATGGGAGAGTATAAACCAAAGATTTCTGAAATCTGGAGATTCTATTCACGTGTACAGGGACTTTATGTTCATACCACTGACGGATCATTACATTCCAGGAGCTACGCCCGGCTCAGACTTGGGTTATCTTATAAGGAGTTTTCATTTGGTGTCAGCACAAACTTCGATTATTATGGTCCCGGGAAAATCAACGAAAACAGTTATGGTGTGTTTATAACCACAGCATTATTTTAAATAAATAAAAAGGTATGTTTCACCGATATCTGTAAATAGCAATTAATTATTTTAGTGAATAGATTATGGGTTTTTTTAAAAATAATATTCTATAACTAAATAATAACCTTCTTCTCCTTCCGGACCGTTTTCAATTTCAATTTTATTTTCTCTTGCAAGCCAGCCAATAGCAGTGTAAATCTCTTTTTCAGTTAGTCCTGAAGCTTTACATAATTTACTTATATTCCATCTCTGGTTATTATTTAACAGATTCCAGATAATACCGGCATTCGCTCCAATAGATTTCTTATTCATCGTAGTAAGTGTTTATGGATTGTACAGTTAGAACATCTAACTCTATCAATTTGTTTTAAAGAGGAATAAATAATCCTTTTTAAGCGAATAGAGTTATTACCAGATAAAGGTAAACGGCCGGAACAGCAACGAGCAGACTGTCAATTCGGTCTAATATTCCACCATGTCCGGGAATAAGATTACCTGCATCCTTAACTTTGCAGGTTCTTTTGATTAGCGATTCAAACAGATCTCCAAGTGTGCCAAATAGAGCGGCAATAATTCCGTAGCCAATCCAAAAGAGAGTTGTAAACTCAGGATAAAACCTTTTGAATACTATAGCGGCAACTACTGTGAAAAAAATACCGGCAACAAAACCTTCAACAGACTTCTTTGGTGAGATATGTTCTATTAGCTTGTGTTTCCCAATAAGTGATCCAATAAAATAGGCGGCGGTATCATTAACCCATATAAACACAAAAAGAGCGAGTATTGGGATAGGGGTGTCTGATATTATCATCAGCAAACTCATGGGCATAGTAACATATATTTGTCCGAACACAGAGTAGATTATCCCGTGTAATATATCGTCTCTTTTAATAAAGATTGTTGTTGAAATAAGTGAAAGCAGATAAACCAGCACTATAACCGGAAGTATGATATAGTTTATCTCTTGAATGTAGAGGTATACAGATAAGAAAATAAGTACACCCATTACAATGTTAAATATCTTACTTATAGCATGTGAGGTGTCTTTTTCAACCATTCGGTAGAATTCAAACAAACCGGTTCCGATAGTTGCACCAAAAACCAGGAGAAACGAAATATGTCCTCCCAGTATTCCAAGCAGGATAAACAGGATATATAAAATTCCTGCCCCTGCACGAGTGGCTAAATCTTTTATGTTCAAACTCTCAATGGATTAATTAAAAACAAAGATAAGGTTTTATTCCGAAACTTTATCCTCCTCTTCTTCAAGATCAATTCCGTATTCAACAAGCAGATTATACCACGATATAATTTTCTTTACATCAGATGCATATACACTATCTCTGCTATAATCGGGCAGTACTTCCTCCAGATAAGAGAAAAACTCTTTATTTGATGATTTAGATGGCAGATTTACCTGATTGCCACTCTCTTTTTCCTTTATTTTCAGAAAAACATCTCTCAATGGTGTGTCGCCATCGTTGGTATATATTGATACGTCGCTAAGTGCAACAACTTTTTCGTTTATATAAACAGGAATACGTTTATTATCAGCAAGAGATTCAACTATATTCATATTTTGGTTTGTTGAAATAAGTTTATACAAACCCGGTCGCCCAGTAATAGATAATATTTTTGATAGCATAATTTATATATTTTTTCAGTGCAAAAGTAAGCAGACTCAGTTTTATACGCAACTTTTCTATCTCTTTTTGTAGCTACTTACGCAAAATTCACCTATTTTCGTATCAATATAAGATAAACCAAATAGTATGTTTAGGAGTATAATTTTAATTTTTATTGCTGCAATGTTGATGTCATGTGTTGGAAACCGCTCTGATAATTCCGATGAAAAGGGACTATCAGTAAAGGAAAGGGAGGGGGCAGCAGTTGAAATTGCTGACGGAGAACTTTATCTTCTTATTGGCACTTATACTTCAGGCAGAGGTAGTAAAGGTATTTATGTTCATAAATTTAACATCAACAGCGGAGTTTCAGATTCTGTAAGTATGGTTGAGGTGGATAATCCATCTTATCTGACACTTAGCAGCGATGAGAGTTTTGTTTATGCTGTTGAGGAAGGAAACGAAAAGAATAGTGCAGTACACTCGTTTGAATTCGATAAGGAAAGAGGAAAGTTGTATCCACTTAATTCTGAGAGAACTCACGGTGCAAGTCCGTGTTATATAACTATCGATAGTAAAGGAAAAAATATTCATACTGCAAATTACGGAGGGGGTAGTATTTCATCATTTCAAACCAATAGTGATGGAAGCCTGAGCCTCGTTATATCTGTGCTGGTTTTCGAAGGCTCAGGTCCGGTTGATAAACGCCAGGAGAGTCCTCATCTTCATAGTGTTGATTTTTCATACGATGGTAAGTATCTTTTCGCCTCCGACCTTGGAAGCGATAAGCTTTATAGATTTAATGTAAGCGACACCCCTTTTGAGGGTCAGCCGGCCCTTCACGAGCGTAGTTTAGAGGAGTTCGTTTTACCCGAAGGAACCGGTCCCAGACATTTCGCATTTCATCCTGATGGAGGTAAATACCTGTATGTATTAGGGGAGTTATCCGGTGAGGTTATTGTGTTTGATTATAATTTTGGTGATCTTATTCAAAAGCAGACTATATCTGCTGATACCACAGGTGCGCAAGGTAGTGCGGATATTCATATATCTCCCGACGGTAAATTTTTATATGCATCTAATCGCATTGAGAATGATGGTGTTGCTATTTTCTCAATTGATGAGCAAAGCGGTGAGCTTACTAATGCAGGATATCAATTAACTGCAAAGCATCCGCGTAATTTTATTATTACCCCAAACGGAAAGTACCTCTTGGTTGCTGGACGTGATGATAATAAAATTGAGGTGTACGAGATTGATAATGAAACCGGGCTGCTCACAAATACTAATCAGGATATTTTTATTGATAAGCCTGTTTGCCTTAAATTTGCAGGAAGATAACTCTCTGAGAAATAATTATAAATCTCCAAGATTGGCAATCTCATTTAGATTGTAAGGTGTGGACTGATACACAAAGTAGTTGAGCCAGTTTATATACAGAAGATTGGCATGTGATCGCCACTGAACAAGAGGTGGCTGATTAGGATCATCATTCTTGTAATAATTAATCGGAAGCTCAACTGAATCGAGTCCTTTGTTAACATCTCTCATATACTCGTTATGCAGAGTAAATGGTGAGTATTCGGAGTGGCCGGTTACATAAAATTCCCTTCCGCCGCGAGATGATACAATATAAACACCTGCTTCATCAGACATCGACTGTATAGTCAGTTCCGGGCACTTTAATATATCTTCCGCAAGTATGGTTGTGTGTCGACTGTGCGGAGCATAAAACTCATCATCAAACCCTCTGAACAATGGGAATGAGTGGTCGCTGATTTTATGATTAAATACACCAAACAGTTTTTTGTCTAAAGGATATTTATTTATTCCGTAGAAATGATAAAGTGCCGCCTGAGCGCCCCAGCAAATATAGAATGTGGAGGTTACATGAGTGCGTGCCCAATCGTAAATTGTTTTTATCTCTTCCCAATAATTTACATCCTCAAACGGTATCATTTCAACCGGTGCGCCAGTAATAATCATACCATCGTAATACAGCTCCTCAATCTCTGAGAATTGCTTGTAAAACGACATCAGATGCTCTATGGGGGTATTTTTTGGAGTATGTGTTGAAAGTGCCAGAAACTCAATTTCAATCTGCAGAGGTGAGTTAGACAACAACCTCAGCAAATCTGTTTCGGTAGTTATTTTAAGCGGCATAAGATTGAGTATTAGTATCTTCAGCGGACGAATATCTTGTGTGTTTGCGCGTAAATCCTCCATTACGAAGATCGACTCCTTTTTTAATATATCAATTGCCGGTAACTTATTGGGTAAATTAAGGGGCATATTCAGAACAAATTTGTAGTAAAATAAAGTTTAGAGAAGAGTTATATCTTCTTTTTTGATTTTAATTTCGCAATAATGGCATTGAAGTTCAACCTTTTCTTTGTCAGTTACATGAAACCTTGTTTTCATAGGTTCGTTGTTGCTGATACATTTAGGATTGTTGCATTTAACAATTTCAATAATTTCATCGGGAAGAACAACCTGTTTTTTTTCAACTACCTCAAAATCACGAATTATATTAAGCTTTACATTAGGTGCAACCAGAGCAATTCGATTAATCTCATCCTCCTTAAAGAATTTATCAGAAACCTTTATCAAGCCTTTATCACCCATTTTATTGCTTTTAAGGTTGTTACCTATTGTAATGCGGTTATTGAGGTTCTGCAGTTGAAGCAGCGAAACAACCTTAAAAACAGCCTCAGTGGGGATATGATCAATTGCTGTGCCGTTTTCCAGCGCGGCTACCTGTAAAGCTTTTCCCATTTTATCTCTCTCCTTTCACTTATTCTGTATTATTATTACTTAAATCGAATCAATTCCCATCAAGTCGCAAATAATAGCCTGACGGATATACATACCGTTTTTTGCCTGCTGAAAATAGTATGCTTTTGGATTCTCGTCTACATCCTGATTAATCTCTTTAACCCTTGGTAGCGGATGCAGTACCTTTAAATTCTCCTTTGAGTTTTTCAGCATTTTGTTATGAAGCACATATATGTTTTTAACTTTCTCATACTCCATCAGGTCGGTGAATCTTTCTTTCTGAACACGTGTCATGTAAAGAATATCTGCGTTATTAATAGATTCAGCCGAAAACTCAGTAAACTCCCGGTAAGGGATTCCCTTATTATCACAAAACAGCTTATACTTATCCGGGATGTGTAACTCTTCGGGTGCTACAAAGTTAAATTTAGGGTTGAAGTGCGATAAACCCTGTATAAGCGAATGAACCGCACGCCCATATTTTAGGTCACCCACAATTGTAATAGTGAGGTTTTCAAGCGTTCCCTGAGTTTCATAAATGGAAAACAAATCGAGCATGGTCTGCGTAGGATGCTGATTAGATCCATCTCCTGCATTTATAACTGGAACCGGCGAAATTTCTGAAGCGTAACGTGCAGAACCCTCGAGGTGGTGGCGCATAATTATGAGATCGGCATAGTTGCCAACCATCATAATTGTATCTTTTAGAGATTCGCCCTTTGTAGAACTACTTGTTGCAGAGTCAGAAAACCCAACTATTCGTCCTCTCAAACGGTTAACTGCCGTTTCAAAACTCAGTCGTGTACGCGTTGACGGTTCAAAAAAAAGTGTGGCACACACCTTTCCCTGAAGCAAGTCCCTATCAGGGTTTTGCTTAAACTTTCCAGCACTTTCAAGGATACATAATATATCCTCTTTACTGTAATCTCCAATATTCACTAAACTTCTGGGCTGCATAAGATAATTCCGGTGCTCTGTTATTTTAATCTTACAAAAATAACCAAAAATGTAGAATGTTCAGAATAACAGCCCGAAATTTTGAAACAGAGATACTTTTATCAGTCGCCCGATTTAATTTTTCCTAAGCCTTCTTTTGAAAAGTCGGTATCTGCCGGGTTGCCATAATAGGTTACGCTCCCTATCCCTTCGCTGTTTACTTTTAGATAGTCGGACGCATAGCAACTAATATTTCCCACTCCCTCCAACTTCACTTTCGTTATTTTAGAATACATGTTCCGGGCATCAATAGTGCCAATACCTTCTGAGCTTATTTCTGCTTCATTTGTTTCTCCGGCAACCTTAATATTACCCACTCCCTCAGAATTAATTCTAACAAACTCTGTTTTAAGATTTTCTGCTTCAAAATTACCCACTCCCTCAGAATCTATTGATAAATTAGGTGTGTTGAATGTTCCGTTAATAGTCATATTGCCAACTCCTTCCATATCAACTCTGTTTAGAGCTGGAGTAGTTATTGTAATGAATAGCTTCTTGTTGTTTAAGTTGAACCTGTTTAAATTACGTTCAGGCATTTCAAGAATGAGCTTGTCGCGATCCATTCTCACGATAAGAATATCAAGCAGATCTTCGTCTCCTTCAGCTGTTAATTCTGTTTTATTCGATTGTCTAACCTCAACATTCCCTACTATAGATGATTCAATTTCAGTAAACTCTGAAATTTCAAACTGGTCGGTTGCATATCGTGAAGACTGTGCGCCTGAATTTGCGCACGATGTGAAAAGCATTGCTAATAATGCAAATGTTATTGTTGTTTTCATATACTTATAATTTTAATCTTTTAAAAGCTCTAAGATTTTTAGTCTGAAAGCATATTCATATTTAGCCTGAGCCTCTTCTCCCAACGCTTGTGTCTGATTATTTTTTGCAAGAAAGAGTTCGTATGAGTTGGCGCGACCACTTTCGTGCTTTTCTTCTGCAAAACGATATGCCTCGTTGCTTGCGTCAACTGATTTCTTTGCAGCTTCCCATTTGCTTGCAGCACCAACTGCATTAAAGTATGCCTGTTCAATCTGTTTGCGAAGTTCATTCTTTGTTTTGTCCATCTCCAAACGGGTATTCTCAATGGCAAGTTGCGCATTCTGCACATTATTCTTTATCTGAAATTTATTGAATATAGGTATCCTCAGACTAAATCCTACAGAGTTACTCATATTGTTGCGCAATTGTGAACTAAACGAGGCATTATCTCTTCCACTCATGTTATAGTAACCTGTTCCCATGTTAGCCCCAAACGAAAGAGTGGGGTAGTACTGCGATCTGGCAATAAGTATCTCCTTCTCGCTGCTTTCGAGTCTGTATTGCATACTTCTTATTTCAGGTCTATGCAATAATGCACTTTCATAAACAGCCTCCGAAGGCAGCAGAGCTGTTTCGTTAATTAAAGATTCAGCCGACGGGGCAGTTATATCAAAATTATCAAAACTCTCAAGTTCCATGATTTGAGCCAGATCTAAAAGTGCCAGTTTAAGATTACTTTCGGCCTGAACCAGATTAAGCTGTTCACGTGCAATCTGAGCCTCTACCTCATAAAGCTCACCTTCGGCCAGTCTTCCGCTTGCTACAAGAGCTTCCCTGCGATTTAAATCGGCCTCTGTTGTCTCAATCTGATTCTCTGCAATCATCAGAAGCTCCTTGTTCAACAACGCCTGAAGAAAAGCTGTTGACACTGCCATTACAATATCATCCTGCATCTTTTCTAGGTCTGCTTCAGAAGCATACATATCCGCTCTGCGCGCATCTATATTATGCTTCATCCTTAGTCCGTCGAATATCGTTACGTCTGCACCAATATTGAAGTTAGTCTGCGATGAGTTAGTATTTTGGTAAACGTTATCAAGTCCTATAGATCTTCCGAAAACAAAACTTTGTCCCGCATTTGCATTAAGGCTCGGCAGAAGATCGGAGCGAGCCTGACTGTACGCTATTTCCCTCTGTTGCCTGCTAAGCTCCTGCTGCTTGATGTTACGGTTGTTCTCAAGAGCTGTTTCAATACATTCCATCAGAGTGTATTTCTGCTGAGCAGTTGCTAAGTTGGTGAAAGTACTTCCTGCAATAAGCAGACTAATAATTACTATTTTAAATTGCATAATAAAAGGTTTTAGAGTGTTGGCATATTATTCAATAATAACCGTTCCTCGTATTTTGTCGTTCTCCTTCAATCCCTCTTTAACCTCAATATTTATTCCGTCAGACAGTCCTATAGAAACATGACGTTTTTCAAACTCCTGAGGTTCCTCACTTTTAACTATATAAACGAAGGATGAGTCGCCGCTAAACTCAAGCGAGCTCTCGGGTATAGTAAGAACATCAACACTTCTGTCGAGAATTATATCGGCATTCGCGCTATATCCTGCTCTGATAAAAAGATCATCAGGGATCTCAAGTGCTGCTTTCATCTCAAAAAGAATTGCACCGCTCTCTTCAACACCTTTTGGTGATATATACTCTAATACTGCAGGTATTGTTCTGTCTTGAATAGCGCCAATAGTTATGTCTATAGGCATCCCGGGAGCAAGCCTGCCCACTTCGGTTTCGTCGATCTTACCTACAAATATCATGTCGCCCAGGTCGGCTACCGAAGCAACCGTTGTTCCGTCGTTAAAATTGTTAGTTTGTATTACCGAGTTACCCGCTTTAATTGGAATATCCAGAATTGTACCGTTAACAGTTGACCTCACCAGCGTGTTACTGGTTTGTGCAGAACTTTTTGTGATACCTGTTCGAACAAGACTCAGATTGTCGTTTGCTGCCCTCAACTCCTCACGGTCGTTTTTATATTGAAGTTCTACCTTTTCAAACTCCTCTCTCGAAATTACCCCGTTATCGTAAAGTTTACGGTCGCGTTCATAATTACTTGTGCTCTGGTTTGATGCGAGCTGAGCTCTTTCCACGCGCGACTCCGCACCGCTAAGGTTTACCATATCCGGAACAACCTGAATTGTGGCAATGATATCTCCTGCTTTCACAATATCTCCTGCCTCTTTATGAACCTCAGATATGATACCCGACATCTGCGGTTTTATCAGAATCTCATTACGTGGCTCAACCTTCCCTGTTGCAACTGTGTTTTTCTCGATGCTACCGGTTTGAGCAGTAACAATAGTGTAATTAACCGTTTTGGGGCGTGATTTCTGCCAAAGGAAAACAAAAGTGGATATCACAAGAAGACCAAGTAGTGAAAATCCGATAATCTTTAAAATTCGTTTCATATATTTATTTGTTTAAGTTTTCTGTCAACTGTTTATCATCTGTTTTTTTACTCTTCTCCAATTGCTTCAACCGGTTTTATCATCATTGCACGTTGTGCAGGCATATATCCTGCCAGTGTGCCAATAATCACCAGTATAAAAAGAGCTGCTGTTGCCACTGTAAAAGAAATCTGAGGATCTTTAAAGAATTCTCCGCTCTGACTCATTATAATCCCAACCGCAGCAAGCAATCCAACGCCCAACACTATACCGCCAACACCAGCAATCATGGTCAGTACAACACTTTCGCTTAAAATCTGACCGATTATATCTCTCGGCGTGGCACCCAATGCTCGTCTTATACCTATCTCTTTTGTGCGCTCTCTCACCGTAACAAGCATGATGTTGCTAACGCCAATAGCACCGGCAAGCAGGGTTCCTAATCCAACTATCCATATAAGTGCCGCTATACCTATGCCCAGGTTGTTAAACATTTTAAACTGCTCTTCAATATTCATGGAGAAAACAGCCTCTTTATCGTCGGGTGATATCTGATGTTGTTGTTTCAAAATCTCAACTATCTTATCCTGAATAATCTTAACCGGCACACCGGGCTTTGCCGTTGCAGCCAGAAAATGAATAACATTGCCCTGATTAAATGCCTGCTGCATAGTGGTAAAAGGTAGAACAACAGTCTCTTCGGTTTGTCCGCCAATGCTTACTCCCGATGTGCTTCTTGCAACTCCTATTACCTGAAAATATATACCGTTTACTCTGATCTGCTGACCGGTTGGGTCTTCGCCCGGATGGAAAAGCACCTCATAAATTCTCTCTCCAATCACGCAAACCTTCCTTCTTTCGGCAATGTCAATCTCGTTTACGTACCTCCCCCAAAGCATCTTACTTCTCTCAATAAGGTCATACTCAGGATAACAACCCTTCACCAGATATGAGCCATGCTTGTCGCCCTTAACCACGTTGCGATCGCCTCCTCCGGAGAATAATACCGGAGATATATACTCAAGGTCATCTACCCTTTCCTTTATAATTGGTATGTCGCTATTAACCATATTCCATCGTCTCCCTTTTCTGAATCCCTTGTAGGGAAGGGATGTGGTAGCGTCTGAGAAGAATGCCGAGTTTGTAGCAAACCCCTCTATCTGCGATGATATACCCTTCTCTAATGCATTTCCTGCACCAACCATAAGCACCAGCATCAACATACCCCAAAACACCCCGAAGGCTGTTAGTGCACTCCTCGATTTATTATGAGTTATGGTAACCCATATCTCTTGCCATCTGTCTGAATCAAATAGTTTCATTCTTGTCTCATTGCTTCTATGGGTTTAACCTTCACTGCCTTGCGTGCCGGCAGGTATCCTGCTATTACGCCAGATATTATCAAAATTACTGTAGCAAAAACTGCATAGCCAACCTCAACCGTGGGGTTGGTGAAGACCGACATCTGCGGTTCGTCTGACACTGCCTTACCGTTTGCCGACTGCTCCATGATAAAGCTAATCGCTTCCGTTAGTCCGATTCCCAAAATCATGCCTAAGTAGCCGAAAATGGCTGTTATAATAATCGACTCTAAAATTATCGTTTTAAGTATCGACGACGGTGATGCGCCAATAGCCTTGCGGATTCCTATCTCACGTGTTCGTTCCTTCACCGATACAAGCATGATATTGCTAACACCCACAATACCTGCTATTAGCGTAAGTATGCCGATAACGGTTACAAAGTTTCTTATAACATTAAATATTTTGATAGTCTCAATATAATCCTCCTGCGCATTGTAAACCCAAAGAGCCTGTGTGTCATCGGGGTTGAAGTTGAGCTTCCTGCCCATTGCTGCCCGCAGGGTTTTGTTAAACAAGTCGTTTGCCTCTTTGGTTTCAAGCCCGTCAACTGTAAAAACAATATGGTAAAATTTACCATGCGGACTGTATATTGCTTGTGATGTGGTAAATGGGATATATGCATTCGGACCGCCCCATTCTTCTTTCTTCGAATTCACCCCAACCACCTTATACATGAGATTTCCTACCTTTACGCTCTTTCCAAGGGGCGACTCATTAGGGAAAAGGAGCTCGGCAATTTTTTGGTCGATAACAATAACCTTGTTCTTCTCCTTCATATCCAAATCGTTTATGAATCTGCCGTCGCCCGGCTTTATAACGAGTTTCTCAATATCAAAAAAGTTTGGCATTACGCCCCTAATCTGGTAGTTACCATACTCTTTGCCATAAGTTATTGTTTGGTTGTTGTTTAGTCGCGCCGTAATCTGCCTGCTCTCAGTTACCTCATTCTTTATAAAATCGATCTCTTCGCCTGTGAAATAGAGTCGACGTTCAGATTTTAGTCCGTTGTGCGGCATAGATGTAGTACCCGGATACATATTTACCCTATTAACCGCCCTCGAGCTGAAATTCTCCATTACCCCGTTTTGCAGTCCGTTACCGGCTCCAATCAGAACAATAAGAATAAATATACCCCACGTTACCGACAGACCGGTGAGGGTTGTTCGCATCTTATTCTTCTTTAGCGTTCCGGTTATTTCCTGAAGAAGATCTATCATAATTGCTGATAATTAGGCTTTAGAACGGTGTTGTGAACACCATTGCTTTTGCGTGTTTCATATTCAATCATACCATCTTTCAGGTGAATGATGCGGTTTGTGGCATCGGCAACCGACCGCTCGTGTGTAACGATAATTGTGGTAATTCCCTCCTTGTTGAGGTCTGTCAGAACATCCATCACTTCAACTGTAGTTGTACTGTCTAATGCTCCCGTTGGCTCATCTGCCAGAATAATTTTAGGGTTTGAAATCATTGCCCTTGCAATGGCAACCCTCTGTTTTTGTCCCCCCGACAACTCATTGGGCATATGATGGGCCCAATCTTTTAAACCCATTTTATCAAGGTGTTCCAGAGCAATAATGTTCCTTTTCTTGCGACTTACTTTTTTATAATATAGCGGAAGTGCAACATTCTCTAAGGCATTTTTAAAATTGATAAGATTAAACGACTGAAATACAAATCCTATCATCTCATTTCTGAGCTTTGCCGCTTCAGTTTCACTAAGGTTTTTAATTAGTGAGCCATTCAGGTGATAATCACCAGAATCGTAAGTATCCAGAATTCCCAGAATATTAAGTAATGTAGATTTTCCTGATCCGGATGCACCCATAATCGATATATACTCACCTTTTTCAACCTCTAAGTCTATTCCTTTCAGTACGTGAAGCGATAAAGCTTCTGTATGATAAGATTTGTGTAATTGCCTGATATGAATCATATTTTATTTTTGTTTTGCCAATTTAATGTTAGACGTAAATTAATTGCATCCGTTACAAATTACAGTCTCTTTAACTTTTATAATAGTTCAACGCTACAAATGTATTTTAAAACATTGTACTATGCAATACATAATACTGTCCAATTCGTGATTTTATGTATATTTAACTTTAATGCGTGTCATGTTCTTTAAAATATTTGGAGTGTAACGATTGTATTTCTGTTATAATAAGGTTTGCAATTTATCCATACCTGACACTTATATTATTCGTACTTTATTCGGATATAATTCATGTTTGTTCGAACGAGGTATGAATCAGGTATGAACCAGGTATGAATGAGATATGAACAAAATATAGATTAAAAGCCACGATTATGCATTGATTTATTGCATAAAAATGGCTCTTTTATGATGTTGATGAAATAGGGTATAGATAGAGAAGAAAAGTGAAGAAAACTAAAATTCGGGGATGAGCTTAAATGTATAGCCTTCGTTAAGTAGCCACTCTATGGAGCGGGGGAGAGCATATTTCATTCGGTGTTCAGCCTTGAGTGAGTCGTGAAAAACAATGATAGATCCGTTGCGACTGTACTTCTTAACATTGTCAAATACCTGCTCCGGAGTCATAAATCTACTGTAATCACGAGTTACCACATCCCATAAAACAATCTTATATCCATTTTTCTTTAACAGAGCAGGCTGTGGAAAAATCATATGTCCGTGAGGTGGACGAAATAGATTTGAATTAATAAGATTCTTAGCTTCTGCAGTGTCCTCAAGGAATTTGGAAGCGCTGTTTAACCAGCCCTGCATGTGATGAAATGTGTGGTTGCCTGTACGGTGTCCGCGACTAAGGATAAGCTCATAGATATCTCTATGCTTCCTTACATTATCTCCAACGCAAAAGAATGTAGCTTTCACGTTAAAACTTTCGAGAACATCAAGAACCCAGGGTGTAACTTCGGGAATGGGCCCGTCGTCGAAAGTTAGATAAATAGTTTTTTGATCGGGCACTTTAATCCGCCACAGAGCTTGCGGATAGAGTGCCCTGTAAAATATTGGTGGTTGTTCAATTAACATATTAAGTTGTTACTGCTGAGAAACGCCATATCTCTCGAGAAGACGTGGATTATATTGTCTCATTACTCCTAATGCATCCTGCATAATACCTTCTTCAATAGACTTTGATATAGAATCTTCCTCTTCGGTAGAGTAGAAACCTCTCACAGATGAATCTGTAATCTCCTGAAGAATAGTATCTCCGAGGTAGAATATCCCTTTCGCATAGAATGCCTGAGCGTGCATCATCAGTTCGTCGGTAATAAGTTGATACATCTCTTTATCATATTCCTGATATACATTCTTAATAAGAAGCAGAGGGTTCACATTATTATAAAGAATATCTGAAATTGAGTTTGCAATCTGCTGTGAGGTTAGTCGGCTAAACCAGTTTAGGTTTGCATCAATTCTGTTTTGAATTGAGGAAATAAGTGCATCACCCTTATCTTTTTGTCCGATGCGATAATATGCTCTGGCAAATAAAACTCCATCGGTACCATAAAACACAGTTGTGTCGGGTATCATTGAAGTAACCTTATCAAGTGCGATAAGCGCCTTCTCATATTCACCTGCATTAACAAGAGCATCTATAAGCTGAGAGAAATATAACCTGTATGTTGAGAGCATCCTTCTGCTTGTCTCATCAAGATAAATATCAGGATCATTTTCAAGTCCGCCCCATCTGAAATTATTAACCATTGTGTTGAATGCATTCTCAATATTTACACCATTATATAAAGGAGTGCCGGGAACCACCTGATAGGTGAGACCATTTAATGAGAAGTTATTCTCATCGAGGTTCATATACAGCGACGGAGTAATTGTTGTTGCAAAATGCACCGGACGCTTCCAGTTATCATCGTTTATGTTTGTGAGAATTTCAAGTAACATAATTTCCTGACGATAAACAGCCTGCTTGCCTACAAGGCTGATAAACATCCTGTCGGCTGGTTCTGAAGCAAGCTCATCCCAATCAACCTGATCAACATTAACATCAAGCGTTAAAATATCACTCGGTATAATCTGAGTATTGCCTGTGTTGAAAGGATTGTTTGGCCTGGCATTCTCTCCCGTTTTGAGGCTATGCATCACCTGTTTGAGGGAGGCAGTATCGGTGAAAGCTCTGGTGTCGTAATAAGTTCCGTAAGCCATAGGTGGCACATCGCTCTGTTTCAGTACATTATCAATCTCCTGTTTAGAAATAACAAATGCTGCCGACCCTGCTTCACCAGAGTATTGCGGTCGGCTCCATGTAATTGGCAGAGGTTCCGACTCGTATGCCTGGCGCAGCAACTGATCTACATACCATTCCGTTTGCAGGAAGCTCAGGTTAGATACTCTCACATCAGTTCTGAAACCTTCAGTTTCCTGAACATACCAAAGTGGATAAGTGTCGTTATCACCATTTGTGAACAGGATTCCGTTTTCTCCCACACTCGACAGGTAGTTCATACCTGTATCGCGTGCGAGGGTTCTTCCCGAACGGTCATGGTCGTCCCAGTTTTGAGTAGCCATCTGCACCGGCACAAACAAGCAGGCAATTGTTGCCACTGCTGCAGCAATCTTTGTATCTTTTATATACTTTTTGAGGAACAGGCTAACCCCTGCCACACCCATACCAATCCATATTGAGAAAGCGTAGAATGATCCTGCATAGGCATAATCGCGTTCACGAGGCTCAAAAGGTGTTTGGTTGAGATAGAAAATAATGGCAAGTCCCGTCATGAAAAACAGTAAAAATACAACAACAAAACTCTGTTTACCCCTCTCTTTTAAACGCAGCTGATATAGAATACCGATTATACCCAGCAACAGAGGGAGCATATAGTATTTATTGCGACCTTTGTTTTCAACCACATCGGGAGCAATATTATCCTGTGGTCCCAATCCAAGAACATGCTCATCAATGAATGAAATTCCTGTTATCCAGTTACCTTTGGTTATTCCTCCATCGCCCTGTATATCATTTTGGCGACCTGAGAAGTTCCACATGAAATAACGCCAGTACATGTAATTAAACTGGTAACTGACCATATATTTAAGGTTGTCGAATAATGTAGGCTTGTTGTTCATATCTGTAACCCCTCCCCAGCGCTCGTATCCAATTCTGTGGTTCTGGAAAGATGGATTTTGAGCATGAGAATACATTCTTGGGAACACCATCGTATTCGTGTACTTATATATAGGTGATGTAGTTTTTTCGTATCTGTCTTTCTGGTCGGGCGAACTTTTAATCACCTTTTGGTATGCAGTGCGCTCTCCGTCTAAAATTGCTGTACCGTCGGCATTTCTTGCAATTTGCGAAGCGTATGTTGTTCCGTGAATAAGAGGTGTTTGTCCGTACTGCTCACGGTTGAGGTAACTTCCCAATGAAAAAATATCTTCGGGCGAGTTAAGATCTAGAGGAGTATTTGCTCCTGATCTGATAGGTATAAGAGCATAAGCTGAAAAACCTATTAAAATCACCATTATGCATGATAGTGAAAGGTTCAGGAATTTATTGCTTATATTTTTATTCTTAAATAGCAGATAACCGCCAACAGCAATAAGCGCAATCCATATAATAGCCTTGCTGCTTATGAAAAGTGCGCCTGTAAGCGCCAGAGTTGCAAATAATGCAATTCTGGCATTTTTCTCCTTGCCTTTGCTGCTTATTGTGTGAACCAGTCCCCAAGCTATAACTGCTGCCAGTGCCACTATGTAAACAAATACACCTGTATTGTAAGGCAAGCCCAGAGTGTTAACAAAAAACAGCTCGAACCAGCCGCCCACTTTTGCAAAACCGGGGATAATTCCCCACATTAATACAATGATTAATCCGAATGACACAAGCAGCGCCTTTAGCACTCCTTTCCATTCAGGCTTTTCTGTTTTCTTAAAATAATAGACCATCACAATTGCCGGGATACACAGCAGGTTGAGCAAGTGAACCCCAATAGATAACCCCATTACGTATGCAATAATGACAATCCATTTATCAGAATGTGGTTTATGAGCGTTATCCTCCCATTTGAGAATCAGCCAGAATACAAGGGCGGTGAGCATTGAAGAAAAGGCATAAACCTCACCCTCAACTGCCGAGAACCAGAATGTATCTGAGAATGTATATAGAAGTGCACCAACGAGTCCGCTTCCCATTACCACTATGGTTTGACCGAGATTAAGATCGCCGTCGTCACTTTTAAGAATCAGTTTTCTTGTAAGATGAGTTATGGTCCAGAACAGGAAAAGAATAGTGAAAGCACTCATAAGAGCCGACATGCTGTTTACCATTTTTGCTACCTGTGAGGTGTCTTGCGCTAATTGAGAAAAGAAATTAGCCACCAGCATAAAGAAAGGTGCACCCGGCGGATGTCCTACTTCGAGTTTATAGGCTGAAGTAATAAATTCACCACAATCCCAGAAACTGGCTGTGGGTTCTATGGTTAACAGATACACTGTAGCGGCGACTGCGAATGCTACCCAGCCGGTAATGTTGTTGATTAGCTTGTATTTGGGCATTGTTATGTAGTTTTGATTCCTATTATTTGCCTGAATCATACTGATTTAATTTCAAAATTAGCGCAAAGATAAGTAAAACAGTTGATTTGTGTTATTAAAAAACGTCAAACTATTCAATATCAGCAAAATGTGTTTTATAACATGTTTCTATCTATGTTGTTGATAATCAGTTAAAATGGTTGTTTTGTTTGATTTTTTTATAAATGTTCAACAAAAAATAGGATGGCCATTATTTGGTTTAGTAAAAATAAAAAGTTTACTTTGACATCGATTAAGGAAAAAAATCTGTAATTAAAAGGTCGTAAGTATAAGTTTACAAGTCAATGCAGACAACATTAGTAATTCTAAAGCCATCAGCAATTCAACGAGGAATCATGGGAGAGGTAATCTCAAGATTTGAGAAAAAAGGGCTCCAGATTGTTGGTATGAAGATGGTATATATGTCTGATGATACTGTAAAAGAACACTACTCTCACTTAATTGATAAGCCATTTTTTAACCGTATTAAGAACTCAATGCAGGCTAGTCCGATAATTGTTTTGGCACTGAAAGGAGTTGATGCGGTGAACGTGGTTAGAAAAATTACCGGAGCTACAAACGGTAGGGAAGCACAACCGGGAACAATACGTGGCGACTATAGTATAAGCGTGCAGGAAAATATAGTACATGCATCCGATTCAGAAGAAACAGCAACTGTTGAACTGAATCGATTTTTTAATTTAGATGAAATCTTTGATTACGAGCAACTAAACATCCAAAGCATTTATGCAGGAGATGAATATTAATTAGATATTATAACAAACGAGGTATCAATGGAGATAAGTAGTTTATTTGCAAAAGTAAAAGTTTTAATGCCGGCGGCCTTTATGTGCGTTTCATTGAATTCGTTTTCGCAGCAGCTTGACCCACCAGCTGAAAAGAACAGACCGGAAGTTACATATAAACAGGTGCATAGCTCTACCTTGAGTGAGCAAGGTGGGCTTTTTGCGGATGGACTGAAGCTGAAACTCGACTTGTCGGTTTTGGATGACGCCGAAGAGCAAAGGTTTGAATTTAACCCTGAAGACATACCTGCTGACGATATTTATGGGGGAATGTGGGAAAACAGATACGTGAACATGTATGGAAGCCTTAAAAATGCTCCTGATACATTTATTGTAGATCTGGATAATTTTACGATGCCTGCTGACGGACGTATGACTTCGAACTTTGGAAGAAGGGGAAGCAGACGTTATCATTACGGAATTGATATAAAAGCACAGACAGGTGATACTATCTATGCTGCATTTGACGGAAAAGTAAGAGTTAAGCAGTTTGAAAGAAGGGGTTACGGCTACTACCTGGTGGTGAGGCATGTGAACGGACTGGAAACTGTTTATGCGCATCTTTCGAAGTTTCTTGTGGATGAGAACGAATTTGTGCTTTCGGGGCAGCCAATTGGTCTGGCAGGCAATACAGGTCGTTCGTTTGGTTCGCATCTGCACTTTGAGACTCGTTTTCTTGGTAAACCAATAAATCCTAACTTTATTATCGACTTCGAGAATAAATCGGTTCACAAGGATGAGTATCTGGTAACAAACTCAAGTTATCATAAGACCAACAACAGCAGTAGCAGGATTATTATTACTCAGGATAATTCAACAAATAATGTAAGAACTGCTTCGGCTGTAAGTAAATCTACATCAACAGAGCCAAATAAGTTTGTTTCGGGCGAAGTGCAATATCATAGGATACAGTCCGGCGATACACTGGGCGCCATTTCAAAGAGATATGGAACTACAGTGAATGAGCTTTGCAGATTAAATAATATAACTTCAAGAACAACTTTGCGTATCGGGAGATCTTTACGCATCTCATAAGTTTTCTAACTAGAAATTAATAAATTGTGAAGGTATAAGATGGTAAGTCTTGTACCTTTTTTTATTATCTTTGTTTGATTGTTTTATGTAGAATAAATAAATCATTTCAATGGACATTACCGGTAAGCAATTTGATGAAGTAACGGGGATTTGCCGTGAACTGTTTGTAAAAAAACTACACGACTATGGAGCATCGTGGAGAATATTGCGCCCTACTTCAGTTACAGATCAGATTTTTATTAAGGCAAACCGAATCAGAACGCTGGAAACCAAAAAAGAGAGAAAAGTTGATGAAGGGATATTTCCTGAGTTTATTGGTATTGTGAACTATGGAATAATGGGACTTATTCAGCTTGAACTCGGATATGCCGATGAAGTGGATATTCCAATTGAGAGGGCAATTGAGCTTTATGATAAAAACCTATCGGAGACAAAAGAGCTGATGGTTGCCAAAAATCATGACTATGATGAGGCTTGGAGAAGTATGAGGGTAAGCTCTTATACCGACCTGATTTTGATGAAGATTTACCGCACTAAGGAGATTGAAAGCAATGAGGGGCAGACAATGGTTTCGGAAGGTGTGGATGCCAACTACAGAGATATGGTTAATTATGCTATTTTTGGATTGATAAAACTTCATTTTGAAGCAGAAGCAGAAGAAGTAAAGAATAACGATACTGTCTTGAACTGATGAAACAAAAGATAGATTTAGAGAAAATTATTATAGAAATTGCCCGTTTGGTGGTAGGTGCTACTTTCCTCTTTTCGGGATTTGTAAAGGCAATTGATCCGTATGGGTTTACATATAAGATTGAGGATTATCTTATTGAATTAAACTTGCTTGAGCTGTTTCCGCTGGCATTACCGTTTGCGGTGGTGATGGTGGTAGCCGAATTTGCATTGGGTGCTTTACTACTTCTTGGGGTATACAGGAAATTTACAACCAGACTGATTGGGTTATTTATGATTGCCTTTACGCCGTTTACACTTTGGGTGGCAATTGCAAATCCGGTGGAAGATTGCGGATGTTTTGGAGATGCATTGATTATCAGTAACTGGGCTACATTTTATAAGAATGTGGTTCTGTTGGCAGGTATAATTCTCCTTATTGTAAAATGGAGAAAAATTACTCCGCTATTTGTTAAATGGAAAGAGCATGTTGCTGCTCTGTTTGTGGTACTTTTCGGGGTGGCTTTTGCTTTGTATAATATTTATCAGTTGCCGGTGCTTGATTTCAGACCATATAAAATTGGAGCGAATATTCCGGAACAAATGTTTGTTGATCCGGAGAAAGCTGACGTAATGGAGACCGTTTTTATTTATAGTAAGGATGGGGAAGAGCAGGAGTTTACTGAGGAGAATTATCCGTGGGACGACTCGACATGGGTATTTGTGGATATGAAAACCCGATTAGTGAAAGAGGGCGAAAAGCCCGCTATTGAGGATTTTAGAATTGATGCTCTCTATTTTGATATGTCGGTAGGCGGATGGCGGGTTGGTGGTGATATAACAGATATTGTATTGTCTGATACATCATATACATTTTTGGCAGTTGTTTACTCGCTTGAGAAAATGAATTTAAAGTATTTCGAGAAATTGAGAGATGTGAGTGAGTACGCCAGATATAATGGATATCCGTTTTATTTTGTTACTTCATCATCGGAAGAGGTGGTAGGGCAATGGGAGGTTAGATTTCAGACCGGATTCCAGTTTGCTCATACCGACGAGAGAGTGCTGAAGACTATGATAAGATCGAGTCCGGGATTGCTTCTGCTGAAAGAAGGTACGGTTTTAGGTAAATGGGATGACAGCAAAATCAATACTCCTGAAAATATAAATATACCTATTGAAGAATCGGGGTTGATTATGACGGATAATCAAAAAAGTGATACAAGCAAGAAATTGTCTGTTTTGGCTCTGCTCTTTTTTGTACCTTTGCTGATTCTTAAGTTTGCTTTTAAAGAGAACTAATAATTAATAAATAATATATTGAAAATGAGAAAGAACATTGTTGCAGGAAACTGGAAAATGAATAATAACCTGCAGGAAGGTATAGAGCTTGCTAAAGGTTTGAACGAAGCTCTGAAAGACAAGAATGTGAATTGCGATGTGGTTTTAGGAACTCCTTTTATTCACCTTGCATCTGTTGTAGAGGCTGTTGATGCCAATAAGATTGGTGTAGCTGCTCAGAATTGTGCAGATAAGGAGTCGGGTGCCTACACAGGTGAGGTGTCTGCTGCTATGGTTGCATCTACAGGTGCTAAATATGTGATTTTAGGACATAGCGAGAGACGTGCTTACTATGGAGAAACTTCGGAGATACTTAAAGAGAAGGTTAATCTGGCTCTTGCAAATGAACTGACCCCAATTTTCTGTATTGGTGAAGTTCTTGAGGAAAGAGAAGCAGAAAAGCATTTTGATGTTGTTAAGGCACAGATTGAGGAATCGCTTTTTGAGCTTTCGGTTGAAGATTTTGGCAAGCTTGTTTTAGCTTATGAGCCGGTTTGGGCTATAGGTACAGGTAAGACTGCAACATCTGATCAGGCGCAGGAGATGCATGCATTTATCCGCAAGACTCTGAGTGATAAATATGGTGCTGAGGTTGCTGATAACACTTCTATTCTTTATGGCGGAAGTGCAAATGCCGGCAATGCCAAAGAACTATTTTCAAACCCCGATGTAGATGGCGGTTTAATAGGTGGTGCTTCGCTAAGCGTAGATAAATTTATGCCTGTTATTGAGGCGTTTTAAATATTATTATGGAATGCCACAGATCTAAATTAGGTTCTGTGGTGTTTCTATTTAATTATGAGACTATATACTTATAAGTTTTTTGCTCTTGCTATACTCTTATGCGTGAGTCTGTGTGTTAGCGCACAATCTTCTGCACAAAGCAATTTGCAGAAGAAGGATATTTTAGAGGAGCTTAACTCAAGGAGTCCCGGCAGAGGTAATGTTACCGTATTTGAAGATGAGAGCATAACTCATATTCTTGGCAGGGCTATGGGACCTGCAAGAACAATTTATACATCCAACGATGGTGAGGAACGTTTTTACAGAGCCAGAGGCTGGAAGATTCAGGTTTTTTCGGGTAATAACCAGCGCACGTCGAGAAACGAGGCAACAAATAAACAAAACCAGATTAATTCTGCTTTTCCTGAGCATGAAACCGTAGTGTTGTTTGAATCTCCGTTTTGGAGGTTGAGAGTTGGTAATTTTGAGACCAGAGCTGAGGCCGAAGAGGTTATGGATGAACTGGTGAAGGCTTTCCCTTCTTTCGGTAAAGAGATGTATATTGTTGTGGATGAGGTGAAAATTGTTGTTGATTAAATTATGTCGTCTGAAGAGTTAGAGAAAAATAAAGCCCTTATAGCTAATCATATGAAGGAGATCCTTCTGCTGCTGGGGGAGGATGTAGATCGTGAGGGGTTGATTAAAACTCCCGATCGAGTTGCTAAAGCGATGCAATTCCTGACTAAGGGTTACTGGCAGGATCCGGAGGCAATTCTCCGTTCTGCACAATTTAAAGAGAATTACAGGCAGATGGTTATCGTGAAGGATATTGATCTTTTCTCGATGTGTGAACATCATCTTTTGCCGTTCTTTGGTAAGGCGCACGTGGCATATATTCCTAATGGATATGTGACCGGGTTGAGCAAGATAGCTCGTGTAGTGGATGTGTTTGCAAGACGTTTACAGGTGCAGGAGCGATTAACCACTCAGATTAAGGATTGTATTCAGAATACGCTGAATCCGATGGGGGTGATGGTAGTGATTGAAGCTCAGCATATGTGCATGCAGATGCGCGGTGTGGAGAAGCAGAACTCGGTTACAACTACATCTGATTTTACCGGTATATTCCGTGAGCAAAAGACTCGTGAAGAGTTTGTGAACCTGATTAAGAAATAGTTGGAAGGTTTCTAAAGTTAGATCTTTTCTAATTTATAAATAATCCTTCTGATTTTGAATAGTTCTTAATCAGGTTTTAATTTGCTGTAATTATTGTTTTTGTTTTAACCTTTCTTTGATGCCCTCTTGCGGTCGTTCTCGTCGAGAAGAATTTTACGAATACGCATACTGCCCGGGGTTACTTCAACATATTCATCTTCTTTTATATACTCTAATGCTTCTTCGAGACTAAATATTATCGGGGGTGCAAGCTGAGCTTTATCGTCGGAGCCTGAAGCACGTACGTTGGTCAGCTTCTTGGATTTTGTGACATTTACAATTAAATCACCCTCTTTGTTGTGTTCGCCAACTACCTGACCGGCATAAACATCTGTTTGAGGATAAATGAAGAAATGACCCCTGTCTTGTAGTTTGTCGAGTGCGTATGCAAATGCATTTCCCGACTCGCCGGCTATTAGTGAACCATTTTGGCGTTTTTCTATTTCGCCGTGCCAGGGACGGAAGTCTAGAAAACGATGTGCCATAATTGCTTCGCCTGCTGATAGTGTGAGAACGATATTATTGAGACCGATAATTCCTCTTGAGGGTATTCTGAACTCCATATGCATGCGATCTCCCTTATTCTCCATTGTTAGAAGTTCGCCTTTGCGGCGAGTGACAACATCGATGATTTTACTGGCGTTTTCTTCGGGGAGATTGACGGTGAGTTGTTCAACAGGCTCATGTTTTTCGCCTCCTATCTCTTTAATTATTACCTGGGGTTGACCAACCTGTAGCTCATAACCCTCGCGGCGCATGGTTTCTATAAGGACCGAGAGGTGGAGGACTCCGCGACCAAAGACTATCCACGAATCTGAGTTTCCGGAATCCTCTACACGTAATGCAAGATTTTTATCTAGCTCTCGCATTAGTCGTTCATAGATATGTCTGGAAGTTACAAATTTTCCATCTTTGCCATAAAACGGAGAATTGTTGATAGTAAACAACATAGACATGGTGGGCTCGTCGATGGCAATGGGATCCAACATATCGGGGTTATCTATTGATGTGATTGTATCACCGATATCAAAACCTTCAACTCCTACCAAAGCGCATATATCTCCTGAACTGACCTCTTCAACTTTAGTTCGGCCTAGACCTTCGAAAATATTGAGCTCTTTGATTCGGATTTTTTTGATTGAGCCGTCACGTTTAGCCAGAGCATAATCTCTATTGGGAATAATGGTGCCACGATTTACACGGCCCACAGCAATTCTGCCCACATAATTGGAATAATCTAGTGAAGTGATCTGCATTTGAGGATCACCTTCTATAACCTTGGGTGCCGGAATATATTTAATAATTGCATCGAGAAGCGGAGTGATATTTTCGGAAGGTTGTTTCCAGTCGGAAGACATCCATCCCTGCTTAGCAGAACCGTAAATAGTTGGGAAGTCGAGCTGATCTTCTGTAGCATCCAGACTGAACATCAGATCAAAAACATCTTCCTGCACCTCTTCGGGGCGACAATTAGGTTTATCTACCTTGTTTATTACCAGTATTGGCTTGAGTCCGATTTCAATTGCTTTTTGGAGTACAAACCGTGTTTGCGGCATTGGTCCCTCAAAAGCATCCACAACCAGGAGACAGCCATCGGCCATGTTGAGAACACGTTCTACCTCACCTCCAAAATCGGCGTGCCCGGGAGTATCTATTATGTTGATTTTAGTATCCTTATATTTTATAGAAACATTCTTAGATAATATAGTTATACCGCGCTCTCGTTCCAGATCATTATTGTCTAATATTAGTTCGCCTGAGTGCTGGTTTTCTCTGAATAAATGACCGGCGAGAAGCATTTTGTCTACGAGGGTTGTTTTACCATGATCTACGTGAGCAATGATGGCTATATTACGGATATTCTGCATGAAACAATCTTTTTTTGTGGCGCAAAGATACATTTTTAATGAATAACATGTATATAATGTTATATTTTTCTGCAAAAGTTGTCTATCGACAGCATAGATATAATCAATGTTGTATATCTTTTTGATAGATGGAAATTATTGTATCTTTGCAAGTGTAAATACAACAGTTAATATACACAACAATTAAACAATATTATAATGGAACCTATTATTAATTCAAGAATTCCGGAGTTCAGTGTTCAGGCCTTTCATAATGGCAAGTTTAAAACAGTTACAGATAAAGACGTTTTAGGAAAATGGTCTGTGTTTTTCTTCTATCCGGCAGATTTTACTTTCGTTTGTCCAACAGAATTAGTTGATGTTGCAGAGAAGTATGAGTACCTGCAATCTATCGGCGTTGAAGTATATTCAGTAAGTACTGATTCACACTTTACACATAAGGCGTGGCATGATACTTCTGAAAGCATTAAGAAAATTAACTATCCTATGCTTGCAGACCACACAGGTGCTTTGAGCCGTGCGTTTGGTGTGCTTAATGAAGAGGATTATTTGGCATATCGCGGCACTTTTGTTGCTAATCCTGAAGGGATTGTGAAAGTTATTGAAATTAACGACGGACCAATTGGCAGAAATGCGAACGAGCTTGTTCGAAAGATTGAGGCCGCACAATTTGTTGCCGAGCATGATGATGAGGTTTGTCCTGCTAACTGGGAAAAAGGTAAAGAAACACTGAAGCCCAGCATCGATTTAGTTGGAAAGATTTAATAGAATCACAGTTATAAGCCCTCTGACCAGCTTGATTGGCCCCGGCCTGAGTTTGGATCAGAGGGTTTTTTAATTCAAAAAAACAAACTAAAGGCTTAATTATTTAACCGTTTTGAGAAATAATAACTCTTGAGCCGGCGGACGACCGGAACGGTAAATTTTAAAATATTGTAGAAAATGCTTGATAAATCGTTGAAAGACCAGGTTACTGCAATTTTTGCAGGTCTGGAATCGGAATATATGTTTGATGTGTATGCATCAAAAGAACATGAGAGTTACGGCGAGCTTGTGGAATTACTTGAGGATGTGGTCTCTTGTTCAGAAAAATTATCTGTCAAAATTAATGATGGTGAGGCAATATCATTTTCGTTAATTAAGAATGGTGAAGAAACAGGTATTGTGTTTAGAGGAATACCTAACGGACATGAGTTTACATCGTTATTGCTTGCAGTGCTTAATAGTGATGGCAAAGGGAAGAACCAGCCTGATGAATTTACCCGCAACAGAGCAAAGGCTCTGAAGGGCGAGATTAAACTGACAACTTTTGTTTCGCTTACTTGTACTAATTGTCCGGATGTTGTGCAGGCTCTTAACTTGCTCGCCATTATTAATCCTAATGTAACGCATGAGATGGTTGACGGTGCTGTTTATCCGGAAGAGGCTAAATCTTTTAGGATTCAGGCAGTTCCGGCTGTTTATGCAGATGGTGAATTATTACATGTGGGAAAAGGTGAATTTGGACAACTTCTTGCCAAACTTGAGGACAAGTATGGTGCTGAGCAGATTACCACTGAAAGTGAACCTCAGGAATATGATGTGGTTGTAGTTGGTGGCGGACCTGCCGGAGCATCTGCAGCAATTTATTCTGCAAGAAAAGGATTGAGTGTTGCAGTTATTGCTGATACAGTGGGTGGGCAGGTGAAAGAAACTCAGGGGATTGAGAACCTGATTTCGGTTCCAAAGACTACAGGACTGGAACTTACGGGCGACCTAAGAAAGCATATGGAGGAGTATGATATTGATATTCTGGAGCATAGGAGAGTTGGAAAAGTGGATGTGAATGGCAAGAAAAAGATTATTCGTACAAAAGCCGGGGAGGTGTTTGAAACGAACTCTCTGATTATTGCTACAGGCGCCGACTGGAAGAAATTGAATGTGAATGGTGAGAAAGATCACATTGGTAAAGGTGTTGCATTTTGTGTGCATTGCGACGGTCCGTTTTACAAAGATAAACATGTTGCTGTGATTGGTGGTGGGAACTCAGGTATTGAAGCAGCCATTGATTTAGCGGCAATTTGCTCTAAAGTGACTGTAGTTGAATTTCTTGATGAGTTGAAGGCTGATATTGTGCTTCAGGAGAAAGTGAAGTCGTTGCCCAACGTTGAGGTGTTTTTAAGCTCTCAAACTACTGAAATTGTGGGTAATGGTGAGAAGGTTAACGGAATTAAGGTGAAGGACAGAAAGAGTGATGCGGAGAGAGTTATAGATGTTGATGGCGTTTTTGTGCAGATAGGATTGGCTCCCAACAGTGGCGTATTTAAGGATGTTGTGAATGTAACAAAATACGGTGAAATTGAGGTTGACACACATGGACGCACGAACGCGCCGGGTATTTATGCTGCCGGGGATGTGACAACTGTTCCGTTTAAACAGATTATTATTTCGATGGGTGATGGTGCAAAAGCCGCACTAACCGCTTTTGATGATAGGATAAGGGGTGTGGTTTAACACTCACGGTTTATTATTTATTGATTTTGATTTGGAGCCTCCGGTTTATGCCGGAGGTTTTATATTTTACTGCCTTTCTCTCTGTGAAATGAAAAATTAAACTTGTATATTTGTAACTTAATTAAGATTTATTACTCAGAGCAAAAATAGTTTCATGAACTTACTAAAATTTTCATTTGTTTTAGCGATTTTTTTAATAGTTTTTACTACCATAAACCCATCTATGTCGCTAAAGGCACAGGATTTTCCTGTTTCGAGCAGTGATAGGGTTTTTGAGAATCCCGACCTGACCCCGATCTTTGTTGGGGGAACTCCGGAAATGCATAAGTTTATTGCAAATACATTAAGTTATCCAGCAGAGTCTGTTGAGCTTAATGAGCAGGGTTTGGTAGTATATACTTTTGTGGTAGAGAAAGATGGTACTTTATCTAACTTCAACAGAATTCATGGTGCAACACCGCTGCTGAACGATGAGGCTTTGAGGATTTTAAAGAATATGCCTCCATGGCGACCCGCAAGACATAACGGGGAGATTGTACGTTCTGAGACTTATGTGCCAATGTATTTTAAGCTGAACAAGAATGTTGAGTATGTAAATAGACCGTCGAGCTCAGCTACTGCAAGGGCTTATGCCAAAACGGATGATTCTATCTTAGAGAATAATACTATCTACACGATTGTTGATAAAATGCCTGTTTATACCTATGGTGACAGGGAACTTGGAAATTTCATAGCTCACAATATCAGGTATCCTAAAGAGGCTCTGCAGCAGGGGATTGAGGGTAGGATATTATGCTCTTTTATTGTTGGACCTGATGGCTCAATCTCGAATATTGAGGTGGTGAACGGACTTAACCCGTCGCTTGATGATGAGGCGGTTAGGGTGCTGGGACTTATGCCAAGATGGATACCCGGTGAAAATAATGGAGAGAAAGTGAATGTGAAGTGTTTGTTGCCGATTGATTTTACCATTGACGAGGAGCCGATTCCACCATTGACTTAATATAATAATTGGATTTTTCTTTCTCCGGCAGCTGTATTTATAAAGAAATTAAATGGTATGGGTGATTCAGATTTTGTGCGCAGGCTTTCTAAAAGGAATGATGCGTACATTACCTGCGTGTAACCGGGTTGGTCTGAATTGCGTGAGTAAGATAAATATAAATCGACTGTTGAAGATTCAATATCTCTAAGTAGAGAAATGGAATGAGGTTGTGAGTGATATTCAACTTCTATAATAAGATTTAGGTGGTTGCCACCTACCCAAACGCTACGCAACTTGACAGGCTGGGGGCTGTATTGATTGGGGTAGCCTTCGTTTTGGATTGCGCCTGTGAAAATTGGGATAATCTGATTTATTTTGATGTTATTACCTTCAAGTGGTGTGTAGTTTAGAATGACTCGCTGACCGCTGCTTTCTGTGAAATCTTCTACTTTTTCGGGAATTAATACTTTACCATTATCGAGCAGAAACCGGTATGAGCCGGACTCATTGATTGTTGTGGCAAACTCCACGAGATAGTCGTCAATCCTCTCCTGATCTTTGCTGCAAGACCAGGCAAAGAGGGTTATTAGAAGTAATATGATCAGTGATAATCGACTATTCATTTCTCGTATCCCTAAGGATTCATTTCTTGTTTACTAAACTTATTAAATATTTATATTTCGTGTAAAATTTAAATCTATAACTGATAGTTATTAAACTCTTAAAACTCTTAAACTTATTATCGCCTGAAGATTCTATTGATCGGTTGTTTCTAAATAATTCTTTAATGTATTCCCGTACATATGAACGATTTGATCTTTGAGGAATTCATTATCCTTATTAGGAATATCAATCTTATCTGCTTGATTATCGATATACGTGTTAAAGTTATTCTGGGCTTCAGGGGTGTATTGCGACTTGAATTTACTGCTTCCTGTGATTCTGTCATATGCAATATAATTGATGGGGAAGAATGAGTAATTCTTGAATATTTCACTGTCGATAATGCTTGCTGCATGGTTTAGAATTTCACCTCTTGTTGTTTCTGAGGGTATTTTGCTTAGTGAAGGGTTTATGGGGGTGCCGAGCTGAAAATGTACTTTACCCTTGTACCCAATTATTCCTGTATACATATTTTCGATGTCGTCGGCCTGACTTTTCTTATGTTCGGGATTGTCCCTTTTGAGCTGAAATTCTTTTGCTTTGAGGAAATCGCAGGGATCATACTCATAAGAGATGGATAGTGGTGTGATATTTAGATCTTTGAGGGCTTCTATAGGATTTGAACTATTGTGGAGTGTGAGCATTTTGAGCAGACTGGTTTGGGTTCTGTCGTTTGAGTCTTTTGCTCTTCCTTCGCGCTGTGCAAGCCATACAGATTGTTGCCTGCGTGTAATTGTATCGTGGATATACTCGGATAGGTGCTTGGATACTTCGAGCATTTGACGTACTGATACACCACGTTTTACGATGAAGCTTTTGTTTAGACGCACAAGCTTTTCTATCCATGGATAGATGAGGAGATTGTCGCCAATGGCAATTTCGGTGGTTGGTCTGTTCCTGTTAAACAGGAGTATATTGAAAAATGCAGCATCAAGTACTATATCGCGATGATTGGATATGAACAAATGGCTCTCTTCTTCGTCGATTTTTTCCCAACCTAAACCTTCCATTTCGGTGGTGGTGTTTTTAATTAAAGGTATCATGATTGGTTGGATAACCTTTGCCTGGAAGTCGTGCTTCGACTTACACTGTGATAAAAGTGTGATAAACTGTTCCCACGGCAATGGTTTTATAATTGACTCGGCTGCATTTCTGAAGTATTGGTCGTTAATGAGTTGATTTATAGCTTCAGAAACTTCGCTGTCGAGAAGAGGACGAATGTCATTAAATTTATTATCTATCGGTTTCATAATATCTGAGATTTACTTATTTGAGGGTTTGTTAATCTTATTGTACTCTGTTTCAATTATATCAGTGAGGACATCACGCATGTTCAGTCCTGCTGCTTCAACCTGTTGGGGAATGAAGCTGGTGGCTGTCATTCCGGGAGTAGTGTTTACTTCAAGCAGGATGGGGCCTTCTTTGGTTATTATATAATCAGCTCTGACTATACCTTTGGCTCCAATTAGATTGTATATTTTCTCTGTTTCAGTTTGAATTTGATTTCTTAGCTCGTTGGAGATTCGGGCAGGGGTTATTTCTTCAACTTCGCCTAGGTACTTGGCTCCATAATCGAAAAACTCGTTTTTGGTAATAACCTCTGTAAGTGGTAAAACTGTAAAGCCGGCTTCGGTTTGGAAGCAACCGCATGTAACTTCTACACCATCTATAAAACTCTCTATTATTACTTCGGATGCTTCATTGAATGCTTCCTCAATTGCCGAGTGTAGCTGTGAGGGTTCTTTAACTTTGGTGGTTGCAAAGCTGGAACCGCCGATATTTGGTTTGACGAAGAGGGGGAGTTTTAATTTGTTGATTATCTCTTTTGAGCTATATGTGTCGTTTGGCCTGAGTATTATGGATTCGGCAACATTGATTCCGAAGCTTTTTAGAAAATTATTGCATGTATATTTGCTGAAAGTTAGTGCTGAGGCAAGTACTCCGCAGTTGGAGTAGGGGATGCCGAGCATATCAAAATAGCCTTGAAGTGTTCCGTCTTCTCCGGGGGTGCCGTGAATTGTAACGTAAGCGAAATCGAATTTGATGGTTTCTCTTTCTGCTATGAAGCTAAAATCGTTTTTATTAATAGGTATGTGGGTGGAATCATGCTCTGTGTTCCATGACTCTTTGTCTATTTTTACCTTATATATATTGTACTTACTTTTGTCTATGAAGGCGTGGATGCCGGATGCGCTTTTTTCAGAAACGGGTATTTCTGATGAGTATCCTCCCCAGACTATGGCAATGTTTTTTTTCATTGTCTCGTTACTTATAATTTCAATTTATACTAAATTACTTTTTTTATAGTTGCGCCATTTGTCAATAACCTCCTGCATGTCGTTGGCAATTGGGCTCTCGAAATTGAGCATCTCTTTTGTTCGTGGGTGAACGAAGCCAAGTGTCTGAGCATGGAGGCATTGTCTTGGGCAGATCTCGAAACAATTATAGACAAATTGTTTATATTTTGCAAAATGTGTTCCACGAAGTATCTCGTTTCCGCCATACCGCTCGTCGTTGAAAAGGGTGTGCCCGATATGCTTCATGTGGACACGGATCTGGTGGGTGCGACCGGTTTCGAGTTGACATTCAACCAGCGTTACGTATCCAAAGCGCTCAAGAACCTGGTAGTGGGTGACAGCCGTTTTGCCTTGCTCTCCGTCGCTAAAAACTTTCATAAGGAGACGATCTCTGGGGTCTCTTCCAATGTTGCCGATAACTGTTCCACTGTCGTTTTCAAGGTTTCCCCATACAAGGGCGACGTAGAGTCTTTTCGTCTCTTTACGGAAGAATTGACCCGACAGGTTGGTTTTGGCATCGGGGTTTTTTGCGATGAGCAGTAGGCCGGATGTGTCTTTGTCGATTCGGTGAACGAGTCCTAATCGCGGGTCGTTTATATCTTCTAAGCTGTGGAAGTTGAGATGGTAGGCGAGTGCATTGACAAGTGTGCCGGTGTAGTTACCGTGACCTGGATGAACTACCATTCCTGGAGGTTTATTAACAACCATTAGGTCATCATCTTCATATACAATGTTTAACGGTATATTTTCGGGTATGATTTCGAGCTCACGCTTTGGCCAATCGAGTACAAGTGAAACAATGTCGAGAGGTTTAATTTTATAGCTGGTTTTTACTGGGATGTCGTTTACCAGAACTGATTGTGCATCTGCAGCCTGCTGAATTCTGTTTCGTGAGATCCCTTCGATGCGGGATGCGAGAAACTTATCGACTCTAAGGGGGCCTTGCCCTTTATCGGCTACGAACCGATAATGTTCATATTTTTCGTTATTATCGGGCTCTTCTTCAATGAAATCATCTAAATCGTTTTCTATCACGCACATTTAATTTAGAAAAATGAATCATCAAATGCACTGTTGCCAGTTTGACTTTCAGTATTTGTACTGCTTTGACCGGGCGCTATTATAATTTCATTATCTACGTTTAATGAATCGAGTAGTTCGCTGCTGCTGACAATTAGTTTTAATGGTGTACCTGCAGGGACAAGTTCATCTGGTGTGAGCCTCCTTCCGCGAGACTCGACTGACATGACGAGGCCAGAGTACTCTGAAGGAGCTTCTTCTATTGTTAGATTAGTGAAACCAAGTGAGTTTAGGAGTGCCGTGGCCTGGCGTATAGAATAGTCTTCGAGACCGGGAATTGCAACTTGCTGTGGACTTTTTGAGTAAATTGATACATATATGGAGCGACCTTCTTTTACTCTGTTTTCTGCCTTGGGGGTTTGGTCTATTATGGCACCCGGAACGGCTTCGCTTCTGTAAATTGAGTCTATTACTTCGATCTGGAGACCTTGTGCATCAAGAATTGTGTTGGCTTCTTCGATCTGAAGTCCTTCGAGTCGCGGAACAACAACATACTGACCGTGTCTGGTGTAGAAATGGAGAAACATTAGTGTGAGTACAACTAAAACTACACCACTTACAATGATCAGGAGCAGGTTTTTAATAATGCTGTTGGAAAATATCGATTTCTTTACCTGTTTTTTATTCATAACTATAGCCTTGGCTGATATCTTGTTAATCTTAAGAACAAAAGTACAAAAAAAACAGGAATGTAGTTATACTGTTCCTGTTTTTACTCACCTATATAGTGTTAGGTGGATATTTCTGTATTTCTATAGTGTCAGTTTATTAATATAATTGATATATTAATACTCATCTGATACAGTTAGCCTGGCTCTGCCTTTTGAACGGCGAGCAGCAAGTACTTTCCTTCCGTTTTTAGATGTCATCCTGCTACGGAAGCCATGTTTGTTCTTCCTTTTTCTATTCGAGGGTTGAAATGTTCTTTTCATTTTAACTATATATATTATTGTTTGTTTTTACTTTTACGGGGTGCAAAATTAGGAAAAATAATTTAAATGCCCAAGATAAAGCTGATTAAAAATGATTTAAGCATTATATATTTATGTGAGTATATGAAATGTGAAAAAAAACATCAGAAAACAAAAGAAAAGTTTTGTTGTTTAAAAAAAAGCATCTATATTTGCACCCGCAATTCGGCAATGGCCCATTCGTCTATCGGTTAGGACGCAAGATTTTCATTCTTGAAAGAGGGGTTCGATTCCCCTATGGGCTACAAAAATAAATAAAATTTACAGGTCAACAAAATGGCAAATCATAAATCAGCTGAAAAAAGAATCAGGCAAATTAAAGCAAGACGGTTAGCTAACCGTTATGTAACACGTACAACAAGAAATTATGTGCGCAAATTCCGTGAGATAACTTCAAAAGAAGAGGCGCATACAAAATATCCTGAAGTTTGTTCAATGTTGGATAAATTGGCGAAGAAGAAAGTTATTCATCAGAATAAAGCCAATAACTTGAAATCGAAGCTGGCAGCTCACTTAAACAGTTTAAGTTGATTTGTAGGTATTCTCGTATTTGAAATAATATAATTAAACCGGTCTTTTTTTTGATCGGTTTTTTTGTTTTATAGATACCTTTAATCCCTTTAACCCAATTAATCTCTCTATTCCAATTAATCCTCTGCGGAATATCTCTATTGTTGCTTATATCCTTTGGTTGTCTCTGTTTTTATTTTTATATGCATACTTTCTTTTTACCCTGCTGATTTGTCTTTAATTTCACACTCGCACAGCACATACACAGCACACATACACACATACACACATATATAAATAAATACATATATGCTCTCTTTTATCTACTAAATACAGAAATACATGCTTTTGAATTCTATTTGTAGGTATGTAATTAGGCGTTTTAGTCTGTCGAATTGTGCATTTATATCGACTTATACTTATTGATAATAATGATGGGTGATTTCGTCTCTGAATAGGCAAATTAATGGCTTAAATAGTTGGTAAAAAGGCGAAGTTTTAGTACATTTGTTGGAATTAAAATTAACTGAGAAAATAGTCGTAACTCTCTGTGTAATAGAGAGATTTAATAAAGCTTAAAAGAATGTCAGAAGAAGAAAGAAAATCGGCAAGTGGTAATTACTCCGCTCAAAATATTCAAGTATTGGAAGGTCTTGACGCTGTTCGCAAACGTCCGGCTATGTATATAGGTGATGTTAGTGAAAAAGGTCTGCACCATTTAGTAAATGAAGTGGTAGATAACTCAATTGATGAAGCGCTTGCCGGATATTGTGATAAAATTGATGTTGTAATTAATGAAGATAATTCAATAACGGTAAGTGATAATGGTCGGGGAATTCCTGTGGACTTTCATGAAAAAGAAGGGAAATCGGCTCTGGAAGTAGTTATGACAGTTTTACATGCCGGAGGTAAGTTTGATAAAGGGACTTACAAGGTGTCAGGTGGACTTCATGGCGTGGGAGTTTCTTGTGTTAATGCTCTTTCTGTTTATCTTAAGGCTGAAATTCACAGAAATGAAAAAGTGTATGTGCAAGAATACTCGAAAGGTAAACCTCAGGCAGATGTAGAAGCTAAGGGGGATACTGACAAAACAGGAACAATAATAACCTTTAAACCAGATGATACTATTTTTACTGTTTTGGAATACAGATATGAGATTCTAGCGACAAGACTACGTGAACTGGCATTCTTAAATGCAGGTATCACACTGACTATTACAGATAGAAGGGCGCCTAGAGAGGATGGTACATTCAAAACAGAAAGCTATTATTCAGAAACAGGGCTGGAGGAGTTTGTGCGATATATTGATAAAAATAAAAACTCTTTGATTAACGATCCTATACATATTGTAACCGAAAAGAATGATATTCCTATCGAGATTGCAATGACTTATAATGATACTTATAACGAAAATGTGTTTGCCTACGTTAATAATATTAACACGATCGAAGGTGGTACTCACCTGACAGGTTTCCGCCGAGGGCTTTCACGTACGCTTAAGAAGTATGCAGAGGATTCCAAATTGCTTGAGAAGGTAAAGGTGGAAATTAGTGGTGATGATTTTCGTGAAGGAATAACTGCCGTGCTTTCTGTTAAAGTAGCTGAACCACAGTTCGAGGGACAAACAAAAACTAAGCTTGGAAATAGTGAGGTTATGGGAGCTGTAGATCAGGCTATTGGTGAAGCGCTACGCAACTATTTGGAGGAGCACCCAAAAGAGGCTAAAGTAATTGTTGAGAAGGTTATTCTTGCAGCTACAGCTAGACAAGCAGCTCGTAAGGCTCGTGAGATGGTTCAACGTAAATCACCGCTGGCGGGTGCAGGTTTACCGGGTAAACTGGCCGATTGCACTAGCAAAGACCCTGTTTTAAGTGAGATCTTCCTTGTTGAGGGAGATTCAGCAGGTGGAACTGCTAAACAAGGGCGTGACAGAATGTTTCAGGCTATTTTACCTCTTCGCGGTAAAATCTTGAATGTTGAAAAAGCAATGCCACATAAGGTCCTGGAAAGTGATGAAATAAAGAACATATATACAGCTTTAGGCGTTTCAATTGGAACTGAGGAGGATTCTAAAGAACTGAATATTGAAAAACTCAGGTATCATAAAATTATTTTAATGACTGACGCTGACGTGGATGGTAGCCATATTGATACTCTTATTTTGACTTTCTTTTTCAGATATATGCGAACGTTGATTGAAAACGGATATGTTTATATTGCTACTCCTCCCTTATATTTGTGTAAAAAAGGCAAGATAGAGCAGTATTGCTATGATGAGAGACAGCGAAAGGAGTTTATTGATAAGTATGCGGATGGTAACGAGAGTGGAATTACTACTCAGCGATATAAAGGTCTTGGAGAAATGAATGCAGAGCAACTATGGGTGACAACTATGAATCCTGAAAATAGGTTGCTGAAACAGGTAACTATTGAAAATGCTGCTGATGCGGATATTATTTTCACAATGCTTATGGGTGAAGAGGTTGCTCCAAGACGTGAGTTTATTGAGGAGAATGCAAAATATGCGAATATTGATGCATAATTAAAAGTAATAATAGTTGAATGATGCTGCCCCCACCTCTTAAATATAATGATAAAGCTGCAATTGTGTCTCCTTCGGGGAATATTGATGAATATATTGTTCGTGATGCAGTTTCTGTTATGGAAGAGTGGGGACTTTTACCTGTAATTTATGAGAATGCTCTATGTAAATATGGGCGTTTTGCTGGTACTATAGAACAAAGGCTTTATGATTTGCAAAAGGTGTTTGATGATCCTGATGTAAGACTTGTACTTTGCTCAAGGGGTGGATATGGAGTAGTTCATCTTCTAAGTAAGTTAGATTTTTCAGAAATTAAAAGAAATCCTAAGTGGGTTGTTGGATATAGCGATATTACAGCTCTTCATGCTGCCCTTCAGAATGTTGGAATTGCCTCAATTCACGGGCCAATGGCGAAACATTTATCTGACGAAGGAGCAGAGGATATTTCTGTTAGATATTTAAAGAGTGTTTTGGCAGGGCAATCTATAAATTATGAAATTCCAATTGTAAAATATAACAGTTTAAGCCGCAGTGGTTTTGCAAGCGGCAGATTATTTGGCGGTAACTTGTCAGTCTTCTGTGGAATTATTGGTTCAAGAATTGCAAGAGTTCCTAAAAATGGTATTCTGATAATTGAGGATATTAGTGAATTGCCATATAAGGTTGATAGAATGATTTATCAGCTAAAACTTTCCGGAGTATTCGAAAGAATAAGTGGAATGATAATCGGACAGTTCACAGATTTCGAAGAGGATAATACGATGTATTCTTCTCTTTATGAGTCAATTTATGAAGCTGTAAAAGAGTATGATTTCCCAATTTGTTTCAATTTCCCCGTGGGACACGCTAAGTTGAATTTACCGATTATATTGGGACATAAAGCATCTCTTTTAGTTGAGGAGAGCAATATTTATTTTAAGCAATTAATTAAAAATTAGAAACTTAAAAATTAAATGGAAATAAGTACGGAATTAATGTTACTTGTAGGATCAGTCCTGTTTTTTATAAGTATGTTAGTAGGGAAAGCAGGCTCTAAATATGGAGTTCCAGTACTTTTGCTTTTCTTATTTGTGGGCATGATTTTTGGTTCTGATGGGTTTGGATTGGTATTTGAGAACGTTCAAGTTGCTCAAACAATCAGCTCTATCTGTTTATGTATTATCTTGTTTTCAGGTGGTTTAGATACTAAATTTAAAGAAATTAAACCAGTAGTTTGGCCAGGTGTTGTTCTTGCAACAATTGGTGTTCTTTTAACTGCACTTCTTACCGGAGCATTTATTTATTGGCTATCGGGAATGATGTTTCCTGCATTGGGAATTAGTCTTATTACTGCTTTTCTTCTTGCATCAACTTTTTCATCTACAGACTCTGCATCGGTATTTGGTATACTTAGATCGAAAGGTCTTATATTAAAGAATAATTTGAGACCTTTACTTGAGCTTGAAAGTGGAAGTAATGATCCTATGGCGTATATGCTTACTCTGATGTTTATGCAGATCATTCGTTCTGGGGATAATCCGGACTATTTAATGGTAATAGTTATGGTAATAGTTCAATTAGTAGTTGGCACATTATTAGGTTACCTTTTTGGAAAAGGAGCTGTTAAAATTATAAATCGTATCCGGATGGAGAATACTGCTCTTTATCCCATATTACTTCTGACGATTGGTTTGTTTATTTTTGCAGCAACATATTATCTTCAAGGAAATGGTTATTTGGCTGTTTATATTGCCGGTTTAGTTATTGGAAACTCTAGGTTTACACATAAGCGTACTTCAATGAACTTCATGGATGGATTTGCTTGGATGAGTCAGATATTACTGTTCCTTACATTAGGGTTGCTTGTTAATCCAAGTGAACTGATTGATGTTATTGTTCCTGCGCTAATTGTTTCTGCATTCCTTATTTTTTTAGGTCGCCCAATTGTAGTCTTTTTAACATTATTTCCTTTCAAAAGGATTCAATTTAAAGATAAGCTTTATATCTCTTGGGTGGGGCTTAGAGGCGCTGTACCTATAATTTTTGCAATTCTTCCACTTGCCGCAGGTGATATACCTCATTCGAGATGGATTTTTAATATGGTTTTCGTTATAACTATTGTTTCATTACTTGTTCAGGGTACATCATTGCCTGCTGTTGCAAGATGGCTCGGATTAGCTGAAGAGCCTCCCAAATATAAAAAGTTTGAGGATTTTGATGTTGAATTTGCAGAAGAAATAAAGTCGGCTATGACCGAAATTCATATTTCTGAAGATACTTTGAACTATGGCAAGAACTTAATTGAAATGCCATTTCCAGATAAAACTTTAGTTGTAATGGTTAAAAGAGGCGAGCAATATTTCGTGCCAACAGGTCAAACAGAACTTCATGCTGGTGATAAGCTTCTTGTTATTTCAGATGATGAGGATGCACTTAAAGAGACTTACAGCAATATAGGTATTTCAGATTACTCTTATCAGAAGAATACGTAGTTTACTTATTTATTGCAAATGAAACGATTTGGTCTTTTCTCCTTTATTGTTCTACTTGTTTTGGGACTAATGATTTTTGGCTCATGCAGCTCATGCCAGTCTAATAAAAGAACTGTTATAGATGATCCATACACACAAGTCTCACCAGATTTTGAAGCTGACAGCGCATACTTTTATATTGATAAACAAGTCTCTTTTGGTCCACGTGTCCCTGGAAGTGATGCTCACAGATTATGCGGCGACTTTTTGGCTACTACGATTGGAGAGTTTGGAGCAGAAGTTATAGAACAGTATGCCGATATTACACATTACGACGGGCGTAATATAAAAATTCGTAATATAATTGGTGTCTATAATCCTCAGGCAAACAAACGGATACTACTTTTTGCACATTGGGATTCAAGACCTTTTGCTGATGAAGAAACAGATCAAATCAGACAACAGCAGCCTATTTATGGTGCTGATGATGGAGCAAGTGGGGTTGGTGTGCTTTTGGAAGTAGCAAGGCAAATTAATAGCAACCCTGTTAATCTAGGAATAGATATTATTTTTTTTGATTTAGAGGATTGGGGACAACCGTCTTTCAGTAATGAATGGGTAGATGGAAACTGGTGGTGTATTGGTTCTCAATACTGGTCGGAAGAACCTCATGTTGAAGGTTACAAGGCCTATTTTGGAATTTTACTGGATATGGTTGGTGGTGCTAATGCAACATTTCTGAAAGAAGGATATTCGATGCAATATGCTTCACATGTGGTGGACAGAATATGGAGTACAGCAGGAAAACTTGGATTTGGCAACTATTTTCTATCCGGAACCGGTGGATATATTACCGATGATCATGTGCCTGTAAATCAGTATAAAATAGCACCCAGTGCAAATATAATTAATCTTAAAAATAATACCAGAACCGGCTTTGTTCCATATTGGCATACACATAACGATGATATGCGAAATATTGATAAAAGAACTTTAAAGGTAGTGGGACAGACAGTCCTAGAAGTTATTTACGCAGAAGATTTAAGAAATGATACAAACAATTGATGAAGTACAACAAGAGATAATTGATGAGTTCTCTATTTTCGATGACTGGATGGATAAGTATGCATTGATTATTGAGCAAGGTAATTCATTGAAACAATTAGATGACAAGTATAAAACTCCTGATAATATTATTCAAGGTTGTCAAAGTAGAGTATGGCTGCAAACTGATTACATTGATGGAAGACTTCATTTTCAAGCTGAGAGTGATGCAATTATTGTGAAAGGACTATTAGCATTAGTTTTACGAGTGTTCAATAATAGAACTCCTAATGAGATCATTAATACTGACTTAAGGTTTATGAAAGAAATTGGGCTGACAGAACACCTTTCTCCTACGCGCTCAAATGGATTACTTTCTGTTATAAAGCAGATTCGTTATTATGCAATTGCATTTAAGTCGAAAGAGGATAAGACTGAATAAAATTATATTAGCCCTCAAATAAACCGAGCAGTAAAAAATAAAAGTTATTTTTACAACTGCTATGGAAAAGAGAAAGAATATTACATCAAAAATCAAGGTTGAAATAGTTTTATCCTTGTTACGTGGAGAGGATCCTGAGTTAATTAGCCGTGAATACGGGGTCACCCTTGCCGACATTAATTTATGGCGAGATCAATTCATAGAGAGTGGTGCTGACGGTTTTAAGCGTAAGCCCGATGATTCAAAGCTCATTGCTGCCGAGCGTAAGATCGGGCAATTACAGATGGAGCTTGAACTTACAAAAAAAAAGAACGAATTAGCCGCAAAACTAAAAAGGAGATGATTTCTATTTTGATAAATGAACGTTATCCACTAACCGGGAAGGCTTATCCCAAGCGTTTGATCTTTAAAGTTGTTGGTTACAGCAGCAGTACCTGGTATGAAAACC
>CAZYNA010000011.1:0-18611 GCA_964648775.1 uncultured Proteiniphilum sp.
AATATTCTGGCTTGGTTGTCCTTGCAAATACAATACAACGCACAACAAAAAAGATATGAAAGTCGCCCTTAAAATTAAAAAATCGCTCATTAAACATTCTTTTAATTAACAACAGAACCCTTTCCATCACTTTTTCACAAAAGCTACGGAAAGGGTCTGAAAAATAATCATTAAAAAATATTAGTTTGCTGTAGCTGATTTGAGCACGCCTAAAGCGTTGATTTGCTCAGATTGTACAGTCATTCCTTTAGTTGCAACAGCTGTTTCAGGGTTGATTTCATATATTGCAGGATGCGCTCCGTCTGTTGTTGTAATAGCAACATAAGCCACATCTTCACCTGCCTGTAAAGTGCTTGCTATTTTACCGATATTCTCCGGTGCCGGTAGTCCGGTTACATAAGTAAGAGTTCCTGACTCTCCTTTAAATATTGCTAAACGGTTTGCCGGTGTTGCTGTTGCATTAAATCCTTCTTCAAAAGGCACATTGTACATAAGCAGTAAGAAGTTATCAGCGCCCATATGCCAAACACGCAGGAATGAATTTCCGTTGGTCTGATCTTCAAGGTTCACATAATAACCAGCATCGAAATCATCAGCACCAGCCTTAATTCTTACAACACCCGCAGGTAATGTAGTTTTCTGACGGTCGTCGGCCATTGTTTTAGCATAACTAGGTGAGAACACATACACATCTCCATTATCAGCTGCCCAAATAGTTTGGTAGTACTGAGAGCGGAAACGACCAGTTGCATAGCTAATCTTATCTGTTTTAATCAGCTTGGGGTTAGTCATAGTTTCATTATTATAAATTGCTACCCAAGCTTCGTTAGGATATTGAGTCCATTGCAATTCACCTTTCTTGTATGAGCTACTGGAGCTTCCTCCATCCTCAGTTTTAACAAGATCAGGATAAATAACATACTCTCCATCATTGGCTTTAGCGCCAAACTGACTTAATCCCATTGGAATTGGTGCTGAATAAATCTTATTATTAGCCTCCAGAATACCGGCAAGAGTAACAAACTCACCATTGCCCAGATAGTCTTCAGACAAAATAGGGGTTTGGTTTGAATGATAAGAACCATCTTCAATATCAAAGTACGACAATAGGAAACCTTTTGGCAGGTAACCATTATCATCAGCCTGTCCGGCCAGGTCGCCGGTTGATGAAGTCATTACAAAGTTTTCATAAGTTCCAAATGAGGTGAAACGTTGAATTTCGTATGTATTAGGACTTTCTACAATATTTCCTTCTTGATTTAAAGAGTATGTTGTGCCAATTCCGGGACTTCCTTGCTGATACACCAAACGAACTAGGTTTTTGTTCTGATGATATACCCATTCTGTTCCGGCATCAGTTTCGTAACCATTACCTACAGTTGTAATTGAACCCTGACTTACATCTTCAGTGGTTAGAAGATAGTTAGCATCGCTTGAAGTTGCGGCAATAACATAAATCTCTTTCGACTCGTTACCATCTCCGTTACCATTACCGTTCCCTCCATTATCATCTCCGGGAATATCGTTATCGCAAGACATAAAAGTAAGTCCGGCGAAAAGAAGTGCTGCAAAAAAATGTAATTTAGTTAAATGCATTTTGTTTAAATTTTATTATTAAACTTATGTGTGATCATATTATAATTAAACATTAGCAGCCTGATCAGTTCTGTTATGTTCGTATATTTTATTAAAGTGAAATTCTAAATTTTCCATAGAATGCTCTTCCTGCTTTTTGCAGGCTAAAGTTGTCATACAACTTCTCATCAGTTAAGTTCTGACACTCTAACGAAATATTATAGCGTCCATTATTAATTGAGTAAGATAGACTTACATTATGTGAAAACTGTGTAGGCACAACCGCTTTTGCTTCACTTCCAAATGCTTCGGAGTAGAGTGGAAAACTATTCACGAAGAAATTATCATAAGTGAAAGTTAGTAAGTTACCCTTTGACCATAGATCGTGATAATAAAATGTTACATCTGCATTGGCAAACCTGTAAGGCACATTAGGCATACGAGCACCATAAGCTCCGTTAGGTGAACCGGTTATAAATGTTTCTACATTATCACGTGCATTTATTTCGGAGTAGTTACCCCCAACACTAAGCCAGTTTGAAAATCCATACCTTGCTGTGAGAGTCAGACCTTTAGTCAGTACCTTACCATGATTGATATATGTTGCACCAAATTTTCCGCTACCTAACCCTGTTATATTTCTTTGAATATAATCTTTTATATCTCTGTAAACCAACCCCCCTTCAAGATAAAGAGAGTGATTACCGAGTGACTCCTCGAAACTTAGATTGAAGTTTATATTATCACTATTTTCGGGTCTGATTTCAATATCACCCGATTCTAGATCTTCATCACCAAACATCTCATTATTTGTTGGTAAGCGATATACTTTTTCGTAAGAAAGCTTAGCCTGCAGATTGCTCAGAATGAAATATGTACCGGCAACTCCGTAACCCGTTGTACTTGTTTTCCTTGTGTCTTTAACATACTCATCAAGATTAGAAGAAGTTGGAACCGGTCCCGATGCATTCTGGAAATAATACTTACCAAATACTGAAGCATTCCATTTTTCGCTTGGCCTTAGCTGATATGATGCACCTGTAACACTCTTAACAGTCTCTTTTGGAATTGGATTCGGCTCTGAGTCGGGTGTTAAAAGCGACTGGTTTGATCGTGAAAATTTACTATAAACACTGTTTACCGTTAATGAGTTATATCTGTTTATTCTGTAACGTGCAGTTGCCGTTCCGTTTAAGTTCGTATCTTCTGAGCGTGTGTGCTGGTAAGAATGCTCGCCAAGTACACCACTTGCCCTTAATCTTTTTTCTCCGCGCCAGTTGAACTCATATGCAGAAGTATCCACATTATGCGTTAAGTTTTTATTGAAGTTGGCATTAAGATTAATATCCAGTCCGTCTGTAAATATATTCCTCTTACTATACTCAAGTGAAGGCATAATTGATCTGCCATCGCGATATTTACCACCAAAAACAATATCCTGACGTACACCGTTCTGGATATCCATGTATACCTGAGAATAGTTTAACCCGAACATTAACCTGTCGGCCCACGGCTTACCTACAATACCTGCTTTTGCGATGATTGCCTCATTATGATAATTATCGTGAAAACGTTTTACCCTTTCTATCAAATCACGGTTGGTGCTGCTGCTTCCGTTTGGAAGAAACTCTTTAACCGGAGTATCGATATAATAACTGTTGTCGGAATAGTTTTGAAAAGCACTAATCTCGTAAGTGAAACCGTTGTTGAAAGTTTGTCCGAAGTTTACAGACGACTTGTGTGTATTAAATGACCCTATTGAGTATGATGCATCAAGATACCACCTTTTATTAGATCCTGCCTTAGTAACTATGTTTATAACCCCGCCTATTGCATCTGTTCCAAACTCTACGGGAACAACACCTTTGTATACCTCTACCCTCTCGGCATAGTTCATTGGAATGTTGTTGAGCGAGAAAGAACGTCCCATACCCGTTTGTGGTACACCGTCAATAAAAACTTTAACGTGCTTACCACTGAAGCCGTCCATCATTATCTGCATATCAGACCCCACACCACCGGTTTCGCGTATTCTTACTCCGGATATTTTATTTAAAATACCTGATAAGTTTGCGGAAAGGTTATGTTGAACCCTTGCATCAAGAGCAACCACGTTATATGCTGTTTCGTTTACACGCTGAACACCTGATTTTGACTCAATCACCACTTCATCAAGGCGGTATCTCGACTCTTCCAGAACAATATTTAAAGTCATTGGTCTGCTGCGTTCAATATTGATAACCTCTTCATAAGTTTCGTATCCCATATACTGAACACGAATTGTATATTTACCGTAAGGCAGACTCAATACAAAATTCCCTTCTATATCAGACTGAGTGCCCTTTTCTGTCTCTTCTACGTAAACTGTAGCAAACTCGATTGGCTTGCCCTGACCATCCTTTACACTTCCGCTGACAGTAGCTTTAGCTCCCTGCTGTGCATAAACTGTGGTTACTAATAAAAAGAGAATAAATATATTGATCAGTTTTCTAATAAAACTTACTGAATGACCCATCTTAAGCCATATTTTATGAATTACGCCACAAAGATATAGCCATAAAAGCTTACAGGAAATAACTATTAGTTGGTGGTTTTTGTCAGAATATACTAATAAATAGCCATATAAACAGGCAGGTAAGCCGAAATATCAGTTCCACCAGTAAGTAAGTTTAAGTACAAGCGCCCTGTTGCGCACCTCCCGTGTATTGGCAAAATAGTTATCAGTATATACAATAAACAAGTCGGACACAGGCTTATACCTCCACTGGAACCTAATATTAACATTTGTGTTATTTATCTGCTCGTTATACTGCACATATGTGGTGAGATAGACCTTTGGTGAAAAAGTAATGTCAAGCTTAGGCCCAATTAGCCAAAACTGCTGATGTTCGAAGGGAGATGGCAGTCTAAGATTTGTATATACGGTATTCATTGAGATATTTATAAATGGCTGATAGCGGTAAACAAGATTAGCTTCTATTACATCAACGTTTCCGCTGAAAAAACCTCCCTTTGCATACATCAGGCTGCCATTGAGTGTTCTCCTGGGACTTGTTACTATCTCTGAGAACCATTGCCTGTATCTGTAGCTGCTGCCTGCGGGGAGATAAACATTGCTAACGTGAGTGGGATCAAAATCCTCCATTAGTCGCACATAAATATCACTTACACCTGTAGAAATAGTGGTTCTGTCGTTAAACTCAACATTATAACCCAGTTCTATTGTGTGATCAAGCTTATCCAACCCCATAGAATAGTACCCCTCCATCTCCAAAAAGGGTCCGTGAGATACTACCAGTTTATTTGGTATGAAAGAGTAACTTATTTCAGGGTTAAACATTACAAAGTCGCGGCGCCTTACATAGCCCGTTTCTGCATTATAGTTAGCACCAACAGCAGTTTGTTTGAATTCTATATCAATATTCCTCTTACTGTAATTAAGCTCTGTTCCCTGAGCGAACTGTTTATCCGGGTTGCCCGGTTGAAAAGAACGATGGTAGAAAAACTTCCCTGTCCACACATTATCACTACTGGCCATATTGTAATCCAAGGCCGCCACACGGTTAAAATTATCGCCTCCTGAGTACTCCTTGTTCACGAACATAAAACTCAGATTAGAACGTGAAAACAGTTTCTGCTGCACAGATAATACCGTATAGTTCCTAATTGGCATGACTGAGGTTTTATCTGTAGTCATGTGCATCAAACCTAAACGGAAATCATTACCTATTTTACCTGTAAAACGGGCACCGGCAAGTACGGGAGCATCAAGTCCAATACGTCTGGAAAAAAATGGTCTGACATCTCTTTCTCCATACTCAGCAAATAGATCCTGATTCTCAAGGAAGAACTGTCTTTTCTCAGGAAAGAAAAGTTCAAATCTGTCGATATTCATCTGCTGCTGATCAACTTCTACTTGTGCGAAATCAGGATTATATGTTAAATCGAGGTTAGTGGATGTAGTAAAACCAATCTTTGCATCAAACCCGAGACCTTTTCTGTATCCGGCATCCTCACCTGCTTCAAAATCACGATGATATCCACCCGAAACATATGGAATGAGTGAAAGGTTAATACCGGGTTTAGGCAATTCATCCTCAAAAATAAGTACTCCGGTATATGCCGGGGAAGCATGTGGGAACTGACGGGGAACGGGGGCCCAGGCCGACTTCTCATTTGTTTTCAAATCGAGTCGGCCAAAGTTTGCATACCATACCCTGCTACCTTCGGGGTATCTGATAGATTTAAATGGAACCTTTATCTCTGCTACTAACATATCAGGATACTCCTTTACTTCAACCTCCATTTTACTATCCCAGTTAAGGTTTGTTTCCGGACCGGTTACTATACCATCCCATATTGCTCCGGAAGCAGAGTATCCGAAAGTATAAGCATTTGTCTGATCTCTGAACGTATCAAAAACAGATAAAAAATTGTCGTTGTTATTAAATGCGAAATCTCTTCTGAAAGATTCTGCAACCAGCTTTCCGGGGATTGTATCATGATAAATTACAGCCATATACATTGCTTTATAATCATAAGTAATCATCACTTCTGAGGCCTGTCTGGGAAATCCTGTATCGACAGGTGTAACCAGTCGGAAATTATCTGCTCTGTCGGCAAACTGCCAGTCTGGTTCATCAAGCACACCATCCAAAACAATCTTTTCGCCTCTCATTTTCTTTGCAACATATACAAAATTTTTGTTCTGAATATTTATTCCAACCGTATCCGGCAGAACAGAACTTTCCTGAGCAGCTAAACTACTAACACAGATAAGAAGTATTATTAAATAAGCTATAAGATTTTTCATGATTTATAATGTTTGGATTATATATGACTATCTAAAAATTACGTTGCATTATTTCTCTTTTTAAGAAACAGATACCAGTAAACTGCACCTACAAAAACAGAGCCTCCAACTATGTTTCCTAAGGTTGCGGGTATGAGATTCTTAGTAATAAAAGCCAACCAGGTAATATCTGCACCAATGTAAATTGCTGCAGGTATGAAGAACATGTTTGCAATTGAGTGCTCGTATCCTAATGTTACAAATAACATTACAGGTATCCATATACCAATGGCTTTACCAGCCACATCTTTTGCCGTATATCCCATATACATACCAAGGCAAACCAGCCAGTTGGCACCTATACCTTTCACAAATACCGTTATAAAATCCTGATTAATCTTTGCATCCGAATAATTAATCAGATATGATCTCCAGGGCTCTCCGTCGAGCATTCCCAGATTTGCAGACATTGTGTGAGCAATGAACTGTGCTCCTATGAAATTAAAAATATATGAAAGCAGAAGAGCTACAAAGAACTTTGTTAAGTTGATCTCTTTATTAAGAAGTGGAAATGTGTATGATGCACAATTACTTGTAAACAGGTCGGCACCGGTTAGAGCAACCATAATCAATCCGATTGGGAAAAGCGCACCTGCAATAAATTTAACAATGCCGGGGTTACTCATAGCTGCTTCAGTCATTCCACCTGCAACAGTTACGCTCAGAAGGCCTCCGAAGGATATAAATATTCCTCCTAAAATCCCCATTAAAGCAAGCTGAGGAAAAGATTTTGTTAACTTATTTATAGCTGCCATCCTAAACTCATTGGCAGCCTCTGTAGGATTATTATAGTTCATAAATAAATTGCATTAAAGAAATGTAAAGATAATATATATATTTTTATAAAAATAATCAGTCACCTGGAATGCTAATTAAACATTTTGACTATATAGTTGTTCTATAACGAGTAAATCAACAACTTTTATAAACCAAAATGGACAATAATTACGTAGTTCCGGCTCAGACAAGAATCGGACATGTGCATTTAAAAGTAACAGATCTGGATAGATCTGTTGAATTTTATAGTGATCTTCTCGGATTTGAAGTTACTATGAAATACGGAAAACAAGCAGCTTTTCTGTCGGCCGGCGGATACCACCACCATATTGGTCTTAACACATGGCACAGCATAGGGGGGCAGCCTGCTCCTGCAAACGCAGCCGGGTTGTATCATGCAGCTATTTTATATCCTACACGAAAAGACCTTGCTGCTATTTTTAAACGACTGATTGAAGCTAAATATCCGCTTACAGGTGCGAGTGATCATGGTGTTTCAGAAGCTATTTATCTGAACGATCCTGACGGAAATGGACTGGAGCTATACTGGGACAAACCGCGTGACCAGTGGCCTTCAACCGAAGAAGGTGGAATTGATATGTACACGATTGCACTAGATCTTGAGGATCTATTGAGCGAACTTGAATAACAGGAATATTTTAATAAAATATAAGGGGGAAAAACTGTCTTTGCTTTTCCCCCTTATTATTTAACTTTTTATTCTGTTTTAGTTGACTGTTATATCTTTCAAGTACCAATCATACATTAGTTCAACACCCTCTTCAATATCGATTTTATGCTTCCAGCCCAGGCTATTTAGCTTGCTGACATCTGTAAGTTTTCGCATTGTGCCATCGGGCTTGCTTGAGTCGAACTTAATTCCTCCCTGATACCCTACCCGATCCTTTATGAGATAAGAGAGATCACGAATACTTATCTCTTTGCCTGTACCGATATTAATATGATAGTGACGAATATTGGGGTTCTTCTCTTTAAGATCGGAGAAGTTAACACGCTCCATTATGAAAACACATGCATCGGCCATTTCTTCACTCCACAAGAATTCACGCATAGGAGCTCCTGTTCCCCATAACTCAAGCTCTGTGCCGGTAATTCCATATTTGTTAAGTATCTCTTCAATTTCGGAGTTCGACTTGCTACCGTCAACACCTTCAACCGGCCGGCGATTAACATCCTCTCTTATCACTTCCCAGTTTTCCTCCATCAAAGCCTTTGCCAAATGCATTTTCCTAACCATTGCAGGTAGAACGTGACTCTTTTCAAGATCAAAATTATCGTTTGGTCCGTAGAGATTGGTAGGCATTACTGCAATAAAGTTTGTGCCATATTGCAGGTTGAAACTCTCGCACATCTTTAGTCCCGCAATTTTAGCAATTGCATAAGGCTCATTGGTGATTTCAAGAGGTCCTGTTAACAGAGATTCCTCTTTCATTGGCTGAGGTGCCTCTTTCGGGTATATGCAGGTACTTCCCAAAAACAGCAACTTCTGTACACCATGCTTCCAGCTCTCATATATAACATTATTCTGAATTTCGAGGTTACGATATATGAAATCGGCACGATATCTGTTATTTGCAATTATACCTCCTACATGTGCAGCTGCAAGAAAGACGTACTCAGGCTTCTCTGTTTCAAAAAACCGCGATATTTCCACACGATCCATCAGATCCAATTCTTGTCTGGTGCGACCAATCAGGTTTGTGTAACCTTTATCTGACAAGTTATTCCAAATTGCCGATCCCACAAGCCCTCTATGTCCAACCACATATATTTTTGAATCACTATTCATTTGCATCTATTTCACTGTTGAGTTTTTGTTTATGAACCATCTTCATATCATGTTCAACCATTTTACTTACAAGTTCAGGAAAAGAAGTCTTTGTAGGATTCCAGCCTAATAATGTTTTGGCTTTTGTGGGATTACCCAACAATTGCTCTACTTCTGCAGGACGGAAATACTTAGGATCAACTTCAACTAACACTCGTCCGGTATCAACTTCAATTCCCTTTTCATTGATGTCTTCACCCTCCCAACGAAGATTAATTCCTGCCTGAGCAAATGCAAGAGAACAGAATTCACGCACAGAATGCATCTCTCCTGTTGCAATAACAAAATCCTCCGGCTCAGGATGCTGTAATATCATCCACATACATTCAACATAATCTTTTGCATATCCCCAGTCGCGCATTGCATTGAGATTGCCCAGATATAGCTTATCCTGCAGTCCGTGTGCAATTCTGGCAGCAGCAATAGTAATTTTACGGGTTACAAAAGTCTCACCTCTCCTCTCACTTTCGTGATTAAACAAAATTCCGTTTACGGCATACATTCCGTATGATTCACGATAGTTCTTAGTTATCCAGAATCCGTAGAGTTTAGCAACTCCGTAAGGACTTCTGGGATAGAAGGGAGTTGTCTCGCTTTGAGGAACTTCCTGTACCAATCCAAAAAGCTCGGATGTAGAAGCCTGATATATTCTTGTATTTTTCTCGAGCCCCAGAATCCTTACCGCTTCAAGTAGTCGCAGAGTTCCCACGGCATCCACTTCTGCAGTGTATTCGGGCACATCAAAACTGACTTTAACATGGCTTTGTGCAGCAAGATTATAAATTTCATCCGGTTTTATCGACTGAATTACTCTTATTAATGAGCTGGAGTCGGTCATATCTGCATAATGGAGGTTTATCAATCGTTTCTGACGCATATCCCTTACCCATTCATCGAGATAAAGATGCTCAATTCTTTCTGTATTAAAAGATGAGGACCTCCGCATTAGTCCGTGCACCTCATACCCTTTTTCCAGAAGCAGTTCTGCTAAATACGATCCATCTTGTCCGGTAATACCGGTAATTAAAGCTTTCTTAGTCATGAATTCTAATAGTTTTTGCCCTCTCTTTGTGTTATCAGGCAATGAAATTTAAACACTTATTTATATTGAAAAGTTCTTTGTTTAGTATAAAGACTTTGTTACAATTCACTCCATACAACCCGTTTGATATAATCTGTATATGAAATAATAATTCTTACCACCTTTTCGCTTACATTTGGCATACTATAATCTGCAACCGGTCGGAAGTTACGCTTGTCGCCAATTTCCTGATACTGCAACTGAACCAAGCCCTGCATTACCCTCTCAGGGTTAAGTCCCACCATCATTACCGAAGCCTCCTCCATTGCCTCCGGACGCTCATGCGCCTCGCGGATATTAAGTGCCCTGAAGTTGAGAATTGATGATTCCTCGGAGATTGTTCCACTATCCGACAAAACAGCATATGAATTCATTTGCAGTCTGTTATAATCACTTAAACCCATTGGTTTCATCAGCTGAACATTTTTATGGAATATAATTCCTTTCTTCTCAATCATATTTCTTGTGCGCGGGTGTGTAGATACAATTACAGGATAATTATACTTCTCAGCGATTCCGTTAAGAATTTCAACAAGATTGAAGAAATTTCTTTCAGATGAGATATTCTCCTCTCTGTGTGCAGAAACAACAAAGAACTTACCTTTTTCAAGGTTAAGAGTCTCAAGGATTTGTGATGCCTCAATCTTTGGCAGATACTGCATAAGAACTTCATACATCGGACTACCGGTTTTTATAACCCTGTCTGGCCTTAGACCCTCAGCAAGAAGATACTCACGAGCAATATCACTGTAAGTTAGATTTATATCAGCTGTATGATCTACAATCTTGCGGTTGCTCTCTTCAGGCACTCTCTGGTCGAAACATCTGTTTCCTGCCTCCATATGAAAAATGGGGATGTGACGTTTTTTAGCAGCTATGGCACACAGGCATGAGTTGGTATCTCCCAAAACAAGAAAAGCATCGGGCTTCTCCTGTTCAAGAATTGGATCGATATTAATTAGAATTTGCCCTGCCGTTACCGTTGCATTTTTACCTGCAGCATTTAGAAAATGATCAGGCTTACGAAGACCTAAATCCTCAAAAAACACTTCGTTAAGCTCATAATCATAATTCTGACCGGTATGTACAAGAACATGCTCAATTGCTTCTGAGGCGTCAAGCTTTTGAAGTACACAGGCCAATCTGATAATTTCGGGACGGGTGCCCACTACAGTTAAAACTTTTAATTTCTTCATATTTTCCACTAATTTCTTTTCGCTAAAAAAACATTTTAATCTCTTCACTCAAAAAGAGAGAGTCCATCTCACACATCCCTTTTTCAGGATCACTTTCATCAAACCCACCCAGCTTTTTAGCATTATTGATTGCTTTACTTAAATGTGGTCTGAGAACAGAGTAAATATCTCTGTTCTTTCTTTTATAAAAACGTTCAGATTTACCATACCCTTTAATATATCTGTGTAAATCATCTACAACATCCCTGCAATTATTATAAGTTATATTATTAAACTCGAAATGGAGAAGGTACCAATATTCAAGACAAGGATTGTTTACAATTACCCGAACATTGTCATATTCACTATAAAGGGTTTCCCTGTAGTTCATGAACTTTATTAATGGAGTATTTTCTGATTTAGATTCTCTTGTCTCCTTTAGAATTACATCAAGATCTACAATCCAAAAGACTTTGTCATACTCACTTTCAGCCTGCTCCCTTACTAAATTGTACTGATCTCTCAACTTCTTTTTATGAGGAATCTCCGGTTTTATATTAATCCTTATATTACTGTTATTTTGTTCATTTCTCTTAAACATCTGGAGATACCATATCTCTGTTTCACCGTCAACGACAAAAGCATACGTTGGTATTGATAATCTACTCTTTACCTGCTGCCTCATAAATTCTATTCTTCAAAATCTATATATGTGTCGTCAGGATTGGGAGTTGCACCCAGTTTGCCACTTTTATATGCATTCAGAACATTGGTTGTATCCCGTACTACCGAGCTGTCGAAATCTGCAAGAGAGTATAGCTCTGTTGATGAATTACTGTCCTTATCGGTAAACCATATCGCATCATTTCTGAAAATATCCTTATTATTAAGAATCTCTCTGTTGTGAGTTGTAGCAATAATCTGAGACCCTTTTGCATTCATCAGGAATGTAAGCAGAAAATGCTCGTACAGATCGGGGTGAAGCGACGACTCCAATTCATCAACAGGTAAGATTACAGTATTTCTGATAACTTCTGACAATACACCGGCAAAACCATAATATCTTTTTGTTCCTTCAGACTCCGATTTGAATTTAAGTTGATACCTGCTATCATTCACAGAATGCTCAAGCATCAAATCAACAGATTTCATCTTTTCGTTCCTTTCGGGCAGACCTTTAAGACTTAACGAATTGGGAAATTCCTTTTTTAAATACTCAAGTAGATGAGGGGGAAATTCTTTTGAATCTTCTTTTATCACAATATCTGAGATATGGAAATCTGCTTTCTTTAATATCTCAACTATATCGGATTTATTAATTTTACCATCTTTGATTTTTTCGGAGACATATACTGCCAGATTGGTTTTAGGAGCAATAAGAGGTCTTAAATCTGTTTTAAACCAATCAATCACCTCTCTTAACTCATTAAAATCTATATTGGTTTTCAGAAACCCGCCTAACACAGTATTGTTCCATAATGTATTGGCTTCAAGAATCTTTTCGAATGTTTTGTCTAATTTTATCTTATTGCCGAAATTTATCTCTGTGTATTGTTTTGAAAGATCTGTAGATCTTTTAAAAAGGTTAGATTTTTTAGGATTGAAGAAGTATAATTCTTCATTAACTAAAGCTAATCTATTAAACTCTATTTCATACAGATATTTAATTTCATCTTTTAAAAACTCAATACTGATAAATGAGTTTTCAGCAGGTGTATCAGGGTCAAAAAGGAAAGGTTCGAAGTCGAGCTCCTCTGTTTTCTTCTCATTTGGCAATAAAACCAGATCTCTTAAGAAATCCAATGCTCTGAGAATTGTTGTTTTACCGGAAGCATTTGCACCATAAATCAGTGCAAGTTTAAGAAGTCGCAGTCCCCCCGCATTAATAACATAAGCATCCTCGAGATGATCTGATTTGGTTGCCACAAAAGACAGCGACTGCTTATCTTTTATGGAGCCAAAATTTTGTATAGACAAATTAATAATCATATCTCTATTCTTAATTTGTAAATTATTTACAAATATATACATTTAAATTTGGCTTTTTCCTCTTTTCCATCTTTATCAGGTTGCTTATCACACCTTAATATTCACTTTCTCAAAATATGTATCAGGTTTTTCAGGATTGAACACTTCATTTACCCACATAACAGTTACCATATCTTCTTCGCCCAAATTTTCGATATTATGAACGTAGCCAACGGGGATATCTACAACTTCAAGCTTTTTTCCGGAAACAAAGTACTCGTAAATCTTATCATCTCCAACTTTACGGAACCTTATTACACCGGTTCCACTTACAACAAGAAACTTTTCATTTTTTGTGTGATGCCAGTGTTCACCTTTGGTAATACCGGGTTTAGAGATATTAACAGATACCTGTCCCCTGTTATGCGATTTAAGAATCTCAGTAAATGAGCCTCTTTCATCAACATTCATTTTAAGCGGATATGAAAATCCGTCTTCAGGCAGATAGCTTAGATAGGTTGAATAGAGCTTTTTGGTAAATTCATCTGACATATCAGGCAGCTGAAGCGTATTTCTGCTATCCTTGAATGAATAAATAAGATCTGCTATTTCACCAAGGAGAATACGATGTTCAACAGGAACTCTGAAATAATTAATATCATCTCCTTCGATATGATTATTTGCCTTATCAGGGCTTCCCGCCAACGCTGAGATCAATTCTTTTACAACATCATCTATATAAACCAGAGTCATGTTTACACCCGGGTCGTTTACTTTTATAGGCAAATCGTGAGCAATATTGTGGCAGAAAGTAGCAACAGCACTGTTGTAGTTTGGTTTGCACCACTTTCCAAAAACGTTTGGGAATCTATAAATTAATATTTGAGCACCTGTTTCTCGGCCATACTCAAGCAGAAGTTCTTCGCCTGCTTTCTTAGAAGCGCCATATGGGTTATCCAATTCGGCTTGTATGGATGAGGCCAGAACAATTGGACATAAGTTTTCGCACTTCTTTAATGTCTCCAATAAGAGTGAGGTGAAACCAAAATTGCCTTCCATAAACTCAGACTGCTCTTTAGGTCTGTTTACTCCGGCTAAATGGAACACGAACTCTGCTTCTCTGCAATAGTATTCTAAGTCTGAGAGGCTAGAGTTTCTGTCAAATTTAAATATTTCAAGGTTTGGCAACAAGCTGTATGCAGTTGTTTTACCTTGTTTGATATTATTTAGTTCTGCAATTAGATTTTTCCCTATAAAACCATTAGAACCGGTTACTAAGACTTTCATATCTATTATAATTTGCTATAATTTCTATCATAGATCATTCCTGATCTCAGGAAGCTTGAGCAACAACTCTTTCATTTCCTCTAAATCTAACCTTTGCGAATTGTGCGAATGGTAATCTTCGACACTGGACACATCTTCTTGACCTTCAATAAAAAATTTATCGTAATTCAGATCCCGTCCATCAGCCGGAACTCTGAAATAGTTGCCCATATCAATGGATTTTGCCATCTCTTCGCGAGTTACAAGTGTTTCATACAGCTTCTCTCCATGACGGGTTCCAATAACTTTAACTTCTGAATCTGATTTATATAACTCTTTTAATGCTTTGGCTAAAATACTTAATGTAACGGAAGGGGCTTTCTGGACAAACAGATCTCCCTGATCTCCATGCTCAAAGGCATACAATACCAAATCTACTGCATTCTCTAACGTCATCATGTAGCGGGTCATGTTAGGATCTGTAATTGTGATGGGGTTTCCGTTTTTAATCTGATCAACCCATAAAGGGATAACGGATCCTCTACTTGCCATTACATTTCCATAGCGTGTACAGCAGATCTTAGTTTTTGCATCTTTTCCTAATGAGCGGGCAATTGCTATTGCAACTTTCTCCATCATTGCTTTGCTGATTCCCATTGCATTTATGGGGTATGCGGCCTTGTCGGTACTTAAAACAACTACTCTTTTAACCCCAAAATCGACGGCTGAATCCAGTACATTTTCCGTACCAATCACATTTGTTCTTACAGCCTGCATTGGGAAAAACTCACACGACGGAACCTGCTTAAGGGCAGCTGCATGAAATACATAGTCGACCCCCCGCATTGCTGTGTCTACCGAACGTTTATCGCGCACATCGCCAATATAAAATTTCACCTTTGCATTCTGTATCCTATGACGCATATCATCCTGCTTCTTCTCATCACGGCTAAATATACGAATCTCTCCGATATCCGTATCCATAAATCTGTCTAATACAGCATTCCCAAAGGAGCCTGTACCTCCTGTTATAAGCAGTGTTTTATTTGTGAATTCCGACATAATCCATATTTTTTGTAGCGAAATCAATAACTCGTTTCGACTGATATATATTATTTTTATTCTGTAAGACAAACTCTTTAGCCCGTTTCCCCATCTCTTTTAATTCATGTTGAGGGGTATCAATCAATAGCTTCTTTAATATGTTGTGTATACCGTTAGCCGACTCATCAGCAAGCAGATATACATAATCATGATACTCGGATGGCATTCCGGCAAGAATTGTTGTAAGAACAGGTGTTCCAGAAACCATATACTCCATATTTTTTGACGGGAACGAATATTTTGTAAAATCTTCAACTGTAGGTCTGGGGTTTACGAGCAGAGCAGCTTTTACTTCGGCCTCAACAACCTGACTGTTTGGCACTATTCCAAAATATTTAACCCGATTATCCTTCTGTGTGATCTGTATAATATCTTCAACCATTGGTCCGTGCCCAAACAGATGAAGCTCTACATTATCTTCTCTTAATTGCCTAAACCCATCTATGAGATTCTTAATTCCGTATTCTTCGTGCAGACCGCCTGCATAAATAACAGTTTTCTTATCCTGCACATCAACTGACATACTGCTTTGAGACATACCTATATCGCATAAACCTTCCATCACTATAAAAGGTCTGCCCTTCCTGTTTACCACTTCGTTCATCTGTTCGGTTAAGAGAACATAAGAATCAAAGCTGTTGGCAAATCTATCAATAAGTTTCTTAATAAAATTATGAAATGATGTTTTTCTTCCCCCCTGTAACATTCCGGGTAGATCAGGCAAATCTGTTACCACAGCAACAGTTTTTATCCTTAATAATTTACACGCCATTAATGCACCGGCGCACCCTTCCAGCTGCAAGACATCAAAAATGGCAACACTATTTCTTTTCCTATTCTTTATTCCCCACTTAAGAGTTCTGAAATAAGCTGATAATAAAATGTAAATATTATAAAACAGTTTTATATCAATCTTGGTGCTATAATCATATCTTACACCTGCTTCTTCCTCTTTCTTTCTTCTGTAGAATCTGGGGCCAATTACTTTGGGAACTTCTGAAAGCGCATATACATCAGAGCCGTTTTCTACAAACCCTTTTACAAGCAATTTATTGAATTTTTGAATTGCTTGTATTGGCTTATATCCGGCTTCAAACATTTCCTTAATTAAACTGTCAGAACATAATGTTGAAACATACAGTATCTTTATCACACCTTTTTTGTAAAATTCATTGTTCTTAGGTTAAGATAACATCTTACAATCCATAAAGTTCAGGATAGATCAACAAATGCATGCCATCCTCCGCCATTGTGTGTAATAAAGCCGCGACTATTCAGATATCGAACGGCTTGTGCACTTCTTGCTCCGCTTTCGCAAACCACAACTATTTCACGGTCTTTTTCCAGTTTATTTATTTTTTCCGGAAGCTCCATCAGTGGCAGGTTCAAAGATCCTTTTACGCTCCCTTCATCAAATTCCTCAACTGTTCGCACATCGAGAAGCAGTGCTCCATTTTGCAGTTTTTCTTTTAATAAGCCCTTGTCGGGTAGTCTGAATAGTTTACTAAAAATTCCCATGAAATAGATAAATACTTAAATTGTTTGATATCAATTATAAACACTCAGAATGGTACAAAGTTTTTTATAACTTTGTATTTTATAGTACTCGTGGTAATTCTGTTTATTTTTTTCCACGAAAAAGCGGTTGGTAAGGAAGTGAAGCGCCATACACCAACCGCTTAATTTTTAGTTATACTTTGTTGAAATCTTTTTTTGGGAAGTTTAAATCAGTAAAATGTTGGTACAAAGAACATTTTTTCTATATTTAGTTTGTCTTCAAGATTTTCTTTTAGTTTGATTAGATTGTTAGACTCAGCTTCTGCAGCAACACTAACCAATGCTATGTCAGAGTCATCTCCATATCTATATACTGAAATCGAAAAGAAAGTATGTGATTTGTCTCTGTCTCCTCTTTCATTCTTGTTAACAATCGGCTCATCATTACTATAGTTTCTGGGAATCTGATGCAGAAGCAACAATGGCATTTCCTGTTTTAACTGATTGACAGATTTATTATCTCGCTCCGAAATATCAGCTATTGCCATTTCGTATGCTTCGGGCAATGTGTTACTTAAGAAATTGAAAATTACATGAGATGATGAGGTTGTGTCATGAGTAAATAAAAAGTAAACAGGTAAGGCTCTGTCAGGCTTAGCAGCTTCTACGATCATTGACCTAAGCTTATACACAGAAATGATACTGTTTACTTCTTCCTGATTCATGATTTTATCAGTTGATTTGCCATTCTGATACATGACCTGGTTTACAGAGTTTATAAGAATTATCACTTTCTGTTCATTATTATTCGAAGTAACAGACTCTTTTAAATCTTTAAAACTCATACCCTTTTCAGAGTAGTAATTTTGTAACTGCTCACAATAGAACAGAGGGTTAGATTGCACCTGATCAACAACACTCTGTGAAGGCTGGTTAATAACAACAGCCTGCGATAGATCTTCGTTTTCAGGTGCTGCAAATGCCAGCAGCATAACTGCAGCCAGGGGCACAATGAACAGCACTTTAAACCGTGCCAGCGGATTGGATTCAGTTTTTAACATCATAGTAATTCTGTTTTTAATTTTTGAATGATTAAAACTGTTGACAACGGAAGTGAAGCGCCTTTCACCAACAGCTTTTTTGACTAATAGTAATTGATATTTTTGTACGTCAATACCTGAATTTATAACTGCGTCATCAGCTTCATATTCATGTATTTCGCTAAGATCACGGCACAACATCCACATCATAGGGTTAAACCAATGTATGATTAGCAACAATTCCGAAATCACAATATCAATATTGTGTTTTTTAATGATATGCATTTGCTCATGGAGAATTATTTCACGGGGATTGTCATTGTAATCTTTTGCGGATATAACGATATTATGAAAGAAACTAAAGGGGATAATTTCATCTACAGTCACAACCAATTTAAATCCATTTATCCTCTCTTCTCTACCCTGC
>CAZYNA010000011.1:18711-40736 GCA_964648775.1 uncultured Proteiniphilum sp.
CGGTATTAATTTTAATTAGAGGAAGTACACTAAATATAACTAGCCCGATTATCATTACAATCCGGGTAAACCTGAAGAATGTTTCACGTATAATCAGTAAACGGAAAAGAACAGCAAATACTGTTAATCCCATTGTTGCTTTTATCAAGTATACTAAGAAATCTTCCATAAGTAATTACAATAATAATTATTTACTTTTCTTACCTTTTTCAATTTTGTTAATCAGTTCTTTTAATTCATCAATAGATAAACTCTCCTCTTCAATAAGGGTTGATACAACATTTGTGTATGAGTTGCCAAAATAGTCAGAAACCACCTCCTTAAGAGCTTTACCCTTATACTCTTCCCTTGATACAATTGCGAAGTACTGATAGGTATTTCCATAGACTTTATGATCAATAAACCCTTTCTCTTCCAGTAGTCTTACTACCGTGGAAACTGTATTATAATGCGGCTTCGGGTCAGAATATTTATCGAGTATTTCACGCACAAACATTGGTCCGTTGTCCCAAATAAATTGCATTATCTCCTCTTCCTTTGATGTTAAGTGTTTCATTATTTGTCTGTTTTAAGAGTACACATTGCAAAAATAAAACAATAATCTGATTACCAACTATACAAAATGTTTATATAACTATAAATAACAGTTATACTCTAAAATATAATAGTTGTTCACACTAAGAGTAATATTATAAAACTCTATTGTATTGAATAGCATAGTATTTACGAGCAGTTAACAATGCGACTGCAAACTTAATCTGCACAGAAATTGTTATTTAAAATGATAAAAGCAAATGTGCGATAATTTCAAATATAACTAATTATGCAAGTAGCAGTTTGGGACACCTATGTAACTAAAAAAGATGGCACAATTATGCATTTCGACATAATTGCCCCGGTGGACGTGAAGGATGCCAACAAGATTTATGAATACGGCAAGGAGTATCTAAAAACCAAAGGGCAGGATGGTCAGCCTCTTTCTTCAAAAGAGTGCACTTTCTGTCACGTTGAATCTCTTAAACCAGAGAAAGAGGATGAGATAAGGGATAAAGGATATTATATAATTGAAATGGAGAATTGCAACTAAGCGATGAAAGTTTATAAATTATTGCGCAGGAGTGCCGTTATTTCATCACTGGTTCTATTCACTTTTTTATCATGTGAAACAAACAACTCTGGTGCTCACACAGAGATACTTTGGGACCACTGGGGTGTACCTCATATTTATGCTGAAAACACAACTGATATGTATTATGCTTTTGGCAGAGCTCAAATGGAGAGTCATGCAGACTTAATACTTAAACTGTATGCTGAAGCAAGAGGCAGAGCTGGTGAATATTTCGGAGAGGGCTATTTAGAAACAGACCAAAGGGTCCGCCTATTTAACATACCCGATTCCTCAGCTGTTCAATATAACAGATATACCGGCGAAGAGAAAGAGTATCTGGATGCATTTGTAAGAGGCTTGAACGATTATGCCAAATCAAACAGCAGTAAAATATCAAAATCTTATAAAGACGTTTTGCCGGTAACTGCCATAGATGTAATTGCTCACGGAAAAAGGGTGATGAATCTTGAGTTTCTTGGGGGTAGTGAAATCAGAAAAGCTCTAAACGATCTTAAATCAATCTCGTCTGAAACGGATAATAATGAGATCAAGCCGGGTTCTAATTCCTATGCAATTTCTCCAATAAAATCAGAGTCGGGAAATGCAATGCTGGTTGCTAATCCACATCTCCCATGGTCTGAATTCTATCTATTCTACGAAGCTCATCTTAATGCACCCGGTTTTAATGTGTACGGAACAACATTAGTTGGTATGCCTATACTTAATATTGCTTTTAATGAGCATCTTGGCTGGACTCATACTGTAAATACAATTGATGCTTCAGACAGATATGAGTTAACTTTAGCAGATGATGGCTACCTGCTTGATGGTGAAAAGAAGTTGTTTGAAGAGAAAAAAGTAATAATAAAAGTGCTTAATGAGAATGGCTCTATGGAAGAGAATGAGTTTACATTAAGATACTCTGAACACGGACCGGTTATTGGTGAAGCAGGCGACAAGGCAATTGCTTTAAGAATTGCTGGTTTTGAAAACTATTCTTATTATTTGCAGTATCACAGAATGGGTATGGCAAGTAACTTTGATGAGTTTACTGAAGCACTTCACATGATGCAAATCCCTATGTTCAACCTGATTTATGCCGACAGGGATGGGAATATAATGTATCTCTCAAATGGGAACATTCCTGCCAGAGATGAGGGTAACTGGAGCTTTTGGGATGGAATTGTTGATGGTACAAGATCTGATTTAATTTGGGATGGTTATCACAGTTTTGAAGATCTGCCGGTCCTAGTAAATCCCGAAACAGGCTTTGTGCAAAATGCAAACGATGCGCCCTGGACTTCCACTTATCCCGTTCTACTCAATCCTGATGAATATCCTTCATATATGTCGCCTCAACCGGAAGAGTTGCCAACATCAATGAGGGCGCAACGTGCAATAAACCTTATTAAAAACGACAACTCTATAAGCTTTGATGAACTAATTAACTATAAGTTAGATACCGGCATGGAGATAGCTGACAGATTTCTAAACGATCTTCTTGAAGCTGTAAATACACACAGTGATCCATTAGCTCAGAAAGCAGCTGAAGTTTTAACTAAATGGGATAAAGATACAAATACTTACAGTCGCGGTGCCGTTCTTTTTAGTCGTTGGTTTGATAAGCTCAGCAATGATATGTTCTCTATTCCCTGGAATTCAAGCAATCCGGTAACAACACCCTCTGGTCTGAAAGATCCGCAAAAGGCTGTCAACTTACTAAAAGAAGCAGCATTGGAGGTTGAAAATGAATATGAATCAATGGATATAGCCTGGGGTGATATAAATCGATTTAAAGTGGGTGATATTGAGTTCCCGGCAAATGGAGGACACAGCAGATACGGTGTTTTCAGAACTATGTTTTTTCAGCCTGATGAGCAGAATAACAAAAGCTATGTTTTTCATGGCGACACGTATGTTGCTGTAATTGAATTCGGAGATACTGTTAGAGCGCAGGCATTGTTGAGTTATGGCAATGCAACTCAACCCGGCAACAGGTTTGCAGGAGATCAGCTTCAGATGCTTTCAGAAAACAGACTTCGCAAAGTTCTATTATCTAAAGAAGAAGTATTAGAAAATTTATTTAAAAGAGAGGTTTTATAATATTTGCATAAAATATTAAATAAGAGTACTTTCGCTTTAAGTTCAGATTATTTATCAACCATTTTATACTTGGCATAATGAAACAGTTTATTCTAATATCACTATTTTTGTGTTTATTTATTACCAATATGACGTCACAGGAACAACCATCATATAAAGAGTTTACTTTAAACGTAGCTAATGACACTTCCTCATTAAGGGTTTATTTGCCTTCACCCGAAGAGTCAACAGGCAGAATGGTAATTGCACTTCCGGGAGGAGGATATAGTAATTTAGCACTATTTCATGAGGGATTCGACTGGGCTCCGTTCTTTTTAAACAAAGGAATAGCGTTTGGAGTATTAATATACAGAATGCCAAAAGGTGATCATACAATACCCTATTCTGATGTGAAAGCAGCTTTTGATTTGGTGAACGTAAATTCTGAAGAATGGCAAATTAACCCTGAAGATATAGGTATTATGGGGTCTTCGGCAGGAGGACATCTTGCATCAACATACGCCACTCACACCACAAAGGATGATAAACCGGCTTTTCAGATTCTGTTGTACCCGGTAATCACTATGGATGCATCTTATACACACATGGGATCCAGGAATAATCTGCTAGGCGAAAACGTTTCTCAGGAGCTTGTTGACAGATTTTCCAACGAGAAAAGAGTTGATGAATCAACCCCTCCTGCATTTATAATTTTTGCAGCTGATGACAAATCTGTACCGGCGAAAAATGGATTGAGCTACACCGAAGCTTTAATTGAGAATGACGTTCCGGTCACATTTCTATTATACCCCACGGGAGGACATGGTTTTGGCAATTATGATACGTTTAAGTATTTAGATCAGTTTACACAGGAGTTATCTGTTTGGCTTGATAATCTAAAGTGAACCGTATTGGATTCGAACCAATGACCTCTGCCCTGTCAAGGCAGCGCTCTAAACCAGCTGAGCTAACGGTTCATAAATATGAACTTACAACTATTTCTGACCTATCCCACTATAATCAAATCCAAATATAGCGAGCTCATCTTTATTGTAAATATTTCTTCCGTCGATAACCACTTTGTGGTTCATTATTTTTTGCAAAACCGACCAGTTAGGCAACCTGAACTCTTTCCATTCTGTAGGCACAATTAGTGCATCAGCCTCGTTTGCCGCATCATAAATATCTTTCGCATAATATATGCTATCTCCTAAGTATAAACGAGATTCATCCATGGCAGCGGGATCATAAGCACGAACTTTAACTCCTGCCTCAAGCAGACTTTCAATTAGGGTCAGAGATGGTGCATCTCGCATATCATCTGTTTCGGGTTTAAAGGATAATCCCCATACAGCTACAGTTTTTCCTTTTATATCACCTTTAAAGTATTGATTAAATTTATGGAAAAGAACAGTTTTCTGTCGGTTATTCACCTCTTCAACAGCCTTAATAACTTTCATTTCATATCCAAAATCCTCTCCAATTTTCATTATAGCACGAATATCTTTAGGAAAGCAGCTGCCACCATATCCACATCCGGGATATAAAAAGCTTCTTCCAATACGAGAGTCACTCCCCATACCCTTACGTACCATATTTACATCTGCACCAACAAGCTCGCTAAGATTAGCTATATCATTCATAAAACTGATACGTGTTGCAAGCATGGCATTAGACGCATATTTAGTCATTTCAGACGAAAGTACATCCATAAAAATGACTCTGAAGTTATTAAGAAGAAAAGGTCTGTACAACTTGGTCATTAAATCTTTTGCAACCTCATTTTCTACGCCTACAACTACACGGTCGGGACTCATAAAATCATTTACTGCAGCTCCCTCTTTCAGGAACTCAGGATTGGATGCCACATTAAAATCAAGATCTGTCAATCCTCTCTCGTCAAGCCTTTCCCTTATCAAGTCTCTGATTCGAAACGAAGTTCCAACCGGTACAGTACTTTTTGTAACAATAAGAAGTGATTTATTAATATTATCTGCAATGGTATTAGCAACCGTCATAACATACGAAAGATCGGCATTACCTTCATCATCAGATGGAGTACCAACTGCAATAAATACAATATCCATTTCATTTAAAACTGATGGCAAATCAGTAGTAAAGTGTAAACGGTTTGCTTCAAAGTTTCTGATAACAATCGACTTCAATCCGGGCTCATATATAGGTATTACACCATTCTTTAGTCCCTCTATTTTGTTTTTATCAATATCCACGCACGTTACATCAACTCCCATTTCAGCAAAACAAGCACCCGATACTAACCCAACGTAACCAGTTCCTACAATTGCTATTCTCATGTTTTATATATAAAATTTACAACTTACCACTCACAGCCAGCTTCTTCCTTAAGTTATTTACAGGATAAAGCACAGTAGTCATGCTAATTATACTCACAACTGCAAATACAACCAATATATCTGCAAACCTAACTATAACCGGGTATGCATCTATAATATAAGCACCCGGAACCTCACTAAGCTTTAATAGTCCAAAATGTTGCTGAAGAAGACATAAGAGCAGCCCCAAAACTATTCCTGCAATGATTCCGATAAATGTTATCAGCCATCCTTCATACATAAATATTCTTGTTATCAGTCTATTTGAAGCTCCCATATTCCTAAGACTCTGTATATCTTCTTTTTTCTCAACTATAAGCATCGACAGTGATCCTACGACATTAAATACAGCTATAAGCAGTATAAATGCCATAATCAGAAAAGTTACCCACTTCTCAATCTGCAACATCCTATATGATTCACTTTGCTGTTCATATCTGTCCTCAACAACAAACTCATCTCCAAGAATACGCTGAATATCCCTTTTTACTCTGCTCACAGAAGCTCCGCCGGCAACCTTCACATCAACAGATGTAACCTCATCTTCATAGCTCAAAAGCTCTCTTACAAGCGAAATAGGCAATATAGCCATCTGTTCATCATACTTTGGGTCGTTAAGACTGAATACTCCGCCTATTTGTGCATATCCGGTAGTAAAAGCAGCTGAAGGGTTTGCAAGATTCACTCTAACATCTCGTTTGGGAGCATATATCTCAACAGGATTAATAAAGCCGGGGCGGGCTCTGAGAGAAACAGCCAATCCACTGCCCAGCGTAGTATAATCAACTACATCCTCTCTAAGCTTAAAGGTTCCGTCCACCAGCAGTTTATTCATATCTGCCATCAGATAAAACTCCTCAGAAACCCCTTTCATCACAACCGGTACCTGCTGAGTATCAAATATGAAAAGAGCATTCTCTTCCAAAGACTCTGAAATCATTTGTACCCCGGTTGTGTTAAGAGCTTCCTGAAAAGCATCCGTCTTATAATCAAAAACTTTCCCCTCCTTCACGGTAATCTTAAGATCAGGATCGAAAGCATTAAACATACCTTCTACAATACCGCCAAAGCCATTAAAAACAGATAGAACCGTAACCATCGCCATTGTTGCGATAGCAATACCACACACAGATATTGCAGAAATCACATTTATTGCATTATGTGATTTCTTTGAAAAAAGGTACCTTCGTGCTATGAAAAAAGAAACGTTCAAAATGACTATTTTAGTCGTCTTTCAGTAATCGGTCAATATTCTCAATATAGTCAAGAGAATCATCTATATGAAAAGTTAGTTCCGGAATAATTCGCAGCTGATTTCTTAACCTCCTGCCTAAATTATATCTAACAGATTTCACATTTTCATTTATATTATTCAAAATCTGCTCTGATTTTTCTGAAGGGAAAACACTCAGATATGCGTGTGCCACACTGAGATCAGCAGAGACTCTTACGTTTGTAACTGATATTAAGACACCCGGCATCTTTTTAGTTTCAAGCAGGAACAATTCCCCTAACTCTTTTTGTACTAGTCGGTTTACTTTCTGTAATCTGTTTGAGTCCATAATCTATTTTTTTCTGATAAGAGTGAGTCCGTCACGTATAGGCACGATCACCTTCTCTACACGGTTGTCACTCTTTAATTTATCATTAAATTCTAAAATACCTTTAGTTTGCCAGTCATTACTTTTTGGCTCAACCAGCACCTTACCATGCCACAGAGTATTATCTGCAATTATAAAACCTCCTTTTACAGTCTTAGGAAGCACCAATTCATAATTCTGCCAGTAATTGCGCTTATCACCATCAATAAAAACCAAATCAAAGAATTCATCTTTAAATCTCGGTATTTCATCATTAGCATCTGCAATATACAGTTTTATTTTGTTACAAAAGGGAGACTGAATTAAATTATCCCGAATCAACTCCTCCAGCTCATCATCAATCTCTATTGTATGAAGCTCTGCTCCTTCCTCCAGTCCCTCAGCAATACTTAATGCGGAATATCCTGTAAATGTACCGATTTCAAGAACCTGCACGGGGCGAATCATCTGAACAAGCATTTTCAATAATCGTCCCTGCAAGTGCCCCGAACTCATGTCTCCATGAAGAAGTTTAACCTGAGAATCGCGGTAAATTTTTTTAAGTAATTCCGGTTCAGGTTCAATATGCTCCGCTATGTAATCAGATAAAGATTCCATAATATCAGAGAATTTTATAAAGTTGATACAAAGGCTTAAACCTACTCGGTATAATCAGGTAGATTATATTTCTCCTTTGCCTCCAGAATTCTCCAGGCATCAACAATTTCAAGATAAGTTGTTCCACCCACCTCACCAAAGCTTCCGCCAAGGTATGCAACCCTGTCGTTTGGCTCAATAAGTTTATTATCAATCAGTCTTTTAATTGCTTCTGTAAAGTAAGCTCTTCTGCTCTCCTTTGTATTACCATCACCTTTACCCTGCTGAAATTCAGCCCATATACCATATGACAAAGCAAGCTCACGTGCGAGCTTTTTGCTAGTAGCTATAGCATAAATCGGACTCTTTCCTCTAAATGCAGCCAAAACTCTTGCAGTTCTTCCGGTATGACTATCCGTTACAATAGCTTTAACATTTAGTCTGTTTGAGGATTTAACAGCCTGTTTTGCTAAAAACTCTGTTACCTCACGATCATCTTCCGGATTATAGGGGACTCTGATATCATTATCGGCAAGTTTGGTAAGCTCAGCCTCATAAGCAGTTCTTGCCATAGTCTTAACCGACTCAACCGGATACTTACCGTATGCTGTTTCACCACTAAGCATTACAGCATCAGTACGATAATATATAGCATTTGCAATGTCTGTTATTTCGGCCCTTGTAGGTCTTGGATTAACAATCATTGAGTGAAGCATCTGTGTAGCCACAATCACCGGTTTCTTATGCTGTATAGCCTGTTTTATCAGTATACGCTGAATACCGGGTATCTTCTCCTGTGCAACCTCAATACCAAGGTCGCCACGTGCAATCATAATACCATATGCAACTCCAAGAATCTCATCAGCATTATCAACACCTTCCTGATTTTCAATCTTGGCAATAATTTTTATAGAGCTGTTTAACTCGTCCAGAATATGCTGAACCGCTAACACATCATCACTGCTTCTAACAAATGAGTGTGCAATAAAATCAACGTCGTGCTTTACAGAAAGAGCAATAAATTTCTTATCTCTTTCGGTTATAGCAGGAAGATTAATACGAACGCCCGGTATATTGACACTTTTTCGGCTGCCAACCACTCCATCATTCGTTGCCTTACATATCAGGTGATCATCATTAACCTCAATAACTTTAAGGTCAACCTCTCCGTCGTCAATTAGTATATCATCTCCCACATTCATTTCATCAGCTATGTTAGCATATGAAATATAAATTGTTTCTTTTGATGAAACACTATTAATATCACCTACGATTCTTATCAGATCTCCGGTACTTAATTCTATAGGGGAGTCGGTTACGGTTGTTCGTATTTCAGGACCCTTTGTATCAACAAGCAAAGCAATCTGTTCTGACACCTGACGAACATTATTTATAATTTTCAGGAAACCCTCTTCATCTAAATGAGCGGAATTAAGCCTTACTACGTTCATTCCGGCCTCATATAACTCTTCCAGAAAAGGAACATCGCAACGTTTGTCGGAAATGGTTGCAACTATTTTTGTATGTTTAAGCATTTTATTTTTTTGATGATTGTTTAATTATAACTAAACGCTTTTGATTACTATTTGTTTTTTAAAAAAACAGCTTCTATAGCCAAACGGTATGAGTCGAGCCCAAAACCGGCTATCACGCCCATGCATACTGCCGAGATCATAGATTGATGACGAAACTCTTCTCTGGCGTGCACGTTTGAGATGTGAACCTCAACTACAGGAGATTTAACTGCTTTTATTGCATCTCTTATTGCAACCGAAGTATGTGTATACCCTCCGGCATTCAATAATATGCCATCAAAATCAAAACCTGACTCCTGTATTTTATTTATAATTTCTCCCTCAACATTAGATTGAAAATACTCAATACTTATATCAGGGAAATCAGACTTTAACTTCTCTATATAATTGCTGAAAGATTCACTGCCATATATACCAGGCTCCCTGCTTCCAAGCAGGTTAAGATTCGGTCCGTTTATTATCTGGATTTTCATAAATTTATCTTTTCAGTTATTCTGCAAAGATACAATATTATTTCGTGTTATTTAGAAACAACTGAGGGCATCACATGTGTGACACCCTCAGATAATATATAAATTAATAAGTTTAGTTTGCTTTCTCTACTGTCTCTTCAACAGATTCGTTATCTTCATCAGAGGCAAAACTTGCTTCCGACATTCTTATGTAAGAACGGTAACGCCATTTAGCACTCTCCTCAGCAGCCTTAAACAGTTCATCTGCTTCACGCGGGAACGACTTCAGCAGCTGAGTATAACGAACTTCACCCATTAGGAAGTCGCGGAACTTACTCCAGTCCGGTTCTTTACTATCCAACTGGAACGGATTCTGCCCCTGCTCTTCAAGTCTGGGATCATAACGCCACAAGTGCCAGTATCCCGATTCAACAGCAAGTTTCTGTTCAGTCTGAGCCTGTCCCATACCTCTTCTTAATCCGTGACTGATACAAGGAGAGTATGCAATAACAATTGATGGCCCGTCATAAGACTCTGCTTCTCTTATAGCCTTAAGAGTCTGCATCTGGTTAGCTCCCATTGCAACCTGTGCAACATAAACATAACCATAGGTAGAAGCAATCATTCCAAGGTCCTTCTTACGAACCCTCTTACCTGCAGCGGCAAATTTAGCAACTGCTGCTATAGGAGTAGATTTAGACGATTGTCCACCCGTATTTGAGTATACTTCGGTATCCAATACTAATACATTAATATTTTTTCCGCTTGCCAAAACATGGTCAAGGCCTCCAAAACCAATATCATAAGCCCAGCCATCTCCTCCAAACACCCAAATTGATTTCTTGGCAAGATATTTCTCAAGTAACAAAATATCTTTAGCTATAGAGTTAGTCACACCTGAGAGCGCATCAACAATTTTTGCCGATATTACTTTAGACTCATCAGCATCCTCTTTTTTATCAAGCCACTGACGGAACAATTCTCTTTGATCTTCAGTAAAATCACCTGCAGTGATACCCTTTTTCATCAAATCTGTAAGTCGGTTGCGCATGCTCTCCTGAGCAATTGCAAATCCATATCCAAACTCAGCATTATCCTCAAATAGCGAGTTAGCCCATGCAGGACCTTTACCTTCTTCATTCTTTGTATATGGTGTTGATGGCGCAGAAGCTCCGTAAATCGAAGAGCAACCTGTAGCATTTGCAATCATCATTCTTTCACCAAAAAGTTGTGTTATCAACTTGATATATGGAGTTTCGCCACAACCTGAGCAAGCACCTGAGAATTCAAATAGTGGAGTTGCAAACTGCGAGTTCTTAACATTCATCTTAGTATCAACCAGATGAGCTTTACTTGTAACATTCTCCAACATCCAATCCCAATTCTTCTGATTCTCCAGCTGAGATTCGATAGATACCATTTCGAGAGCGTTCTCTCCTTTTCTTCCGGGGCAAATATCAACACAGTTGCCACAACCTAAGCAGTCAAGAACATCTACCTGAATCCTGAATCCCATTCCGGCAAACTGTTTTCCTTGAGCTTTAAGTATTTCAACATCCTCTCCCACAACTTTTTGTTCTTCTTCATCAAGAACAAACGGACGAATTGTAGCGTGAGGACAAACATACGCACATTGGTTACACTGAATACAGTTTTCAGGCTTCCAAACAGGAACACTAGCCGCAACACCGCGTTTCTCATATTTGGTAGTACCCATATCCCAGGTACCATCTTCGCGACCGGCGAAAGCAGAAACCGGAAGGCTATATCCATCCTGAGCATTAACAGGACGAACAACTTTCTTAATAAACTCAGGAGCATCATCACTCACTTCGTCACCAATATTTATGTCAGCCCACTCTTTCAGAACTTCAACCTCCTCAACATCGCCGCCACGCTCAACTGCTGCGTAATTCATATTAACTATTGCTTCACCCTTTCTGCCGTAAGATGTAACAATAAATTTCTTCATCTGATCAACTGCCAGATCGTAAGGAATTACATTAGAAATTTTAAAGAAAGCCGATTGCAGGATCGTATTAGTACGGTTACCCAGTCCAATTTCACCAGCAATCTTTGTAGCGTTTATAATATATACTTTAATGTTATTTACTGCAAAATACTTCTTGATATTATCAGGCAGATGGTCGGCAACTTTATCTTTAGGCCAAACTGAGTTTAGCAGGAATGTACCATTCTTCTTCAAACCTTTTGTTACATCATAAAGGTGCAGATATGCCGGCACATGACATGCTACAAAATTTGGAGTATTAACCAGATAAGGAGAACGAATAGGATTATCTCCAAAACGTAAATGCGAACATGTAAATCCACCCGATTTCTTAGAATCGTAAGCAAAATATGCCTGTACATACTTATCAGTATTATCACCGATAATTTTAATAGAGTTCTTGTTTGCACCAACAGTACCATCCGATCCTAAGCCATAGAACTTAGCCTCATAAGTTGTTTCATCCATCGAAACCTCTTCTTTAACCGGAAGTGATTTAAATGTAACATCATCAACAATTCCAATGGTAAAATCATTTTTCGGCATACTCAACAAAAGATTCTCATAAACCGAAAGAATCTGTGAAGGAGTTGTATCTTTAGAAGACAAACCATAAATACCACCAACAATTTCAGGAGCATTCTCTTTACCATAAAAGCTGTCCTTAACATCAAGATATAATGGTTGTCCGGCAGCTCCAGGCTCTTTCGTTCTGTCTAAAACAGCAATACGCTTCACCGTTTCAGGAATCACCGATAAGAAAGCCGCAGCTTTAAACGGACGATACAAATGCACTGCAACAACCCCCACCTTTTCACCTTTTTCTCTCAGATGGTCAACAGCCTCGCGTATAGTTTCAGTTACAGAACCCATCGCAATAATCACTCTGTCTGCTTCAGGATCTCCATAATAATCGAACAGTCCGTATTTTCTTCCGGTAACTTCTGCAAGTTTATTAAGATACTTCTCAACTATGTCAGGTACAGCATCGTAATAAGGATTAGATGCCTCACGAGCCTGAAAATAAATATCATCATTTTGTGCTGTTCCTCTTGTAACCGGGTTTTCAGGGCTAAGTGCTCTTTCGCGGAAACCTTTCAAGGCATCCTGATTAACAAGCGGTGCAAGATCATCATTTGTTAATGATTCAATCTTCTGTATTTCGTGTGAAGTACGGAAACCGTCAAAGAAATGGAGGAAGGGAATTCTGCTTTCAATAGCTGCCAAATGAGCAACAGCAGAAATATCCATAACTTCCTGTACCGAGCCGGTTGCAAACAGAGCTGTACCGGTTGGTCTGGCAGCCATAACATCCTGATGGTCGCCAAAAATCGACAATGCATGCGAAGCAAGTGCACGTGCCGAAACATGAAACACACCGGGTAATAATTCCCCGGCCATCTTATACATATTTGGTAACATCAGCAATAGACCCTGAGAAGCGGTAAATGTTGAAGTTAAAGCACCGGCCTGAAGAGAACCATGCATAGCGCCGGCAGCACCGGCTTCCGACTGCATCTCCTGCACCAAAACAGTCTGACCGAAAATATTTTTTCTTCCGGCAGCAGACCATTCGTCCACATACTCAGCCATAGTGGATGATGGTGTAATCGGGTAAATTGCAGCAACTTCACTAAACATATAGGCTATATGCGCTGCTGCCTGATTCCCATCGCAGGTTAAATAATTTTTTTGTTTTGCCATAATTATATGATACTATATTAAAAGATTTCGTGTGTAGTTTGAGAGCTTTTAAATTATTTTGTTTGTGCTACGAAATTACTATAAAAAATCTGAAACAACAAACAATAAAACATTTTGTTCATTACAACCAGCAAATTACCTTAGTCACAAAAAAATGTTAAATAATAATCTTTAATGTAACTATCACGTTATACAAAGAGCAAACAAAAAGTGCACGTCTTCCTATTTAACAAAAAAACAACTATATGAAAACAATTATTATCGCTAACAGACTACCTGTTAGAATTGAAAGAGAAAACGGTGAATTTAACATAATAAGAAGTGAGGGAGGATTGGCAACAGGATTAGGTTCTCTTGATACCGACTCAGAAATATTCTGGATAGGCTGGCCCGGAGTTCATACCGAAGATGAGGAGGAAAAACGCATTATAACTGAAAAACTGCATTCAATGAATTTCCACCCCGTCTTCTTAACATCCAACCAGATAGAGTACTACTACGAAGGTTACAGCAATAGCACAATATGGCCTCTTTGTCACTATTTCTTCTCATTTATCGAATATCGGGCAGATTATTGGGAAGCATATCAGGAGGTAAACACCCTCTTTTGCAACGAAGCACTTCCCTTTATCGATAAAAACGATATTGTCTGGGTGCAGGATTATCAGCTTATGCTCCTTCCTAAAAAAATAAGGGACCAAAAACCTAACTCAAACATAGGCTATTTTCATCATATCCCTTTTCCTTCATACGAGCTTTTCAGGGTTTTACCCGAACGGGAAGAAATACTCGAAGGACTTCTGGGAGCAGATCTTATCGGGTTTCATACTCACGACTATATGCGTCACTTCATAAGTGCTATCTACAGAGTACTAGACCTCAACTGCAACCTTGATGAGGTAAGTTTAGACAACAGAATTGTTCACATCGATGCATTCCCTATGGGTATAAACTACGAGCAGTATCACGAAGCACCCACCCTTCCCGAAGTAAGGGAGAAATCAAATCTGCTTAGAGAAAAGCTTGGCAAACGCAGTATAATTTTATCAGTCGATCGCCTTGATTATAGCAAAGGTATTCTTCACAGACTCGAAGGTTTTGCTCAGTTTCTTGACAACAACCCTGAGTATCACGAAAAAGTATCACTTGCAATGATTGTTGTTCCTTCCCGTGACAATGTCGGAATCTATGCAGACCTTAAAACTCAGATTGATCAGGCAATCGGAGAAATAAACGGGAAGCACTCAAAACTCGGTTGGAACCCTATTTACTACTTTTATCGAAGCTTCAGCTTCGAAGAATTGATTGCGATGTACGACATAGCAGATATAGCCCTGGTTACTCCGTTAAGAGACGGAATGAATCTGGTTGCAAAAGAATATCTTGCATCAAAACAAAAGAATCCCGGTGTTCTCATACTCAGCGAAATGGCAGGAGCCGCAATTGAGTTGCAGGATGCAATAATAATAAATCCCAACGATACAGATCAGATAGTAAGTGCAATAATTGAAGCTCTGAATATGCCGGATCAGGAGAAACGTGAAAGATTAGACAAAATGCAAAAACGTATCTCCAAGCATAATGTAAAAAAGTGGGCTAACGACTTTGTCAACGAGCTTCTTTCAATAAAAGCACAAAACAAAGAGATACTTCAAAAGGCTCTAGGCAAGCGACAGCTTAATCAAATAAAGAAATCATACGACGATGCTGAGTCGAGATTAATACTTCTTGATTACGACGGCACACTGGCTCCTTTTACAAAAAAGCCTGAGGATGCATCACCATCTGAGGGAGTTATCAGTATGCTGAAAATGATGTCGGCCGACAAGAAAAACAGGGTTGTTATTAACAGCGGAAGAAACCATCAAATTCTCGACAAATGGTTTAAGGGGCTGGATCTGGACTTCGCAGCCGAGCATGGCATGTTTTACAAAGAGAACAACCAATGGCACAAAAATATCTCTGAAAAGATAGTATGGGATGATGAGATTCTCGATATAATACAGCACACGATAGATAAAACACCCCGTTCTCATCTCGAGCAGAAAGAGGCGTCTCTGGTATGGCATTACCGCAATGTCGATGTATGGCTTGCCGAACTTCGTTCGCAGCAACTTGTAAATGCACTGATTGGTCCGTGTGCCCGGTTAGATCTTCAAATAGTTCCCGGCAACAAGATTGTAGAGATTAAACCACCGGATTTTACTAAAGGAAGCGAAGTACAGCGAATAATGGCGCAACACAACTATGACTTTGTATTGGCAATAGGTGATGACACCACCGACGAAGATATGTTCCGCGTTCTGCCACCAGACGGAGTCAGCATAAAAGTCGGAAACTTTTCACCGGCAGCAAAATACAGAATACCACTGCAATCATCGGTAGTTCCGTTTCTTTCAGAACTCATTAAGTAACCGGGAACATAACTGCAGACACAAAAATAATTATATGGATTTTATTAATAACATTTCACAAAACAGTACAATAAGATATCTTCTCATAGCACTTCTGTTTCTGGCACTCTTCTTCATACTGGCAGGCATATACAGCTTTATCATAAAAAAATGGAGAAAACATGCTGAGAAGAGCAGAAGCAACGTTGATGATTTCATAGTAAAGCTATTCAGAGTTCCGGGAATCTGGGCAATATTCTCCATACTCCTACACATATTCAGCAGCTTTCTAAGAGAAGATGAGAGGATCTTCGCTATATTTCAGAAAATAAGCCAGATAATGCTTATTCTAACAGTTGGCTGGTTAATTATTCAGGTTATAAGAGGCCTATTTCACAGGTGGCAAAAAAGATTTGATATAACTAATGCAAACAACCTTGCAGCCAGAAAGAAGCTCACACAAATAAGTATGGTAGAGAGAATCGTGATTATTGTGATTGCCTTTATTTTTGTTTCTATTGCATTAATGTCAATTGAATCTATCAGAGAACTGGGTGTCAGCCTGCTTGCTTCTGCAGGTGTGGCAGGTATCATAATAGGATTTGCAGCTCAGAGAAGCTTCGGACAGGTATTCTCAGGTATACAAATTGCGTTTACTCAGCCAATCAGAATTGATGACGTGGTGGTTATTGAAGGTGAATGGGGACGGATTGAAGAGATTAATATCACCTATGCTGTTGTAAATATATGGGACCAGCGACGACTTATTGTTCCAATTGACTACTTCCTTAACAACCCGATACAAAACTGGACAAGAACTGAATCTGATATTCTGGGTACTGCAATGCTCTATGTTTCATACGATCTGCCTGTGGATCCGCTCAGAGAAGAACTGGCAAGAATAATAAAAGATAACCCCAACTGGGATGGAAGGGTTCAAAACATTCAGGTTACCGAAAGCAAACAGTGGTATAAAGAGCTGCGTGTACTGGTAAGCAGTTCAGACTCAAGCAAAAACTGGGATCTCCGTGTATTTGTAAGAGAAAAGCTTATTGACTTCATTAATAAAAACTATCCCGGTTCTTTTGCCAAAATCAATTCAGTTGAAGCCATTGACGAAGAATAGCCGGCAGGAGTTATGCTCAAAGTAATATCCTCAAGCATATCAACTGCCTGCTATTTAATTAAGGCCTTATAAACTGCGAAAGTTTTTTCTCTTCAGAAAAAAGAACCGCCGTATTGATAAATGCCAGATGTGAATATGCCTGAGGGAAGTTACCCAGCTTACGTTTGGTTTTGAAGTCGAGGTCCTCACTATAGAGCCCCACATGATTTGAGTATGAAATCATACTCTCAAAAATCTCTCTTGCCTCCTCTTTTTCACCAATCATATAAAGGGCATCAATCAACCAGAAAGTACAAATTGTAAAAGAAGATGTAGGTACTCCAAAATCGTCCTCAGCCTTATACCTATACATCAACCCTTCGTGATATAACTGTTCTTTTACATACTTCACAGTACTCACAAATCGCTCGTCATCCGCTTTTATAAAGTCATAAAAATACATTAGAAGCAACGATGAGTCAGCATCAGTATTGTCATATGCCTGAGTAAAAGTTTTAAGCTCCTCATTCCAGCCCTTATCATGAACCTCTGCTTTTATTATATCCGCCTCTTTTCGCCACTCAGTAGCATAATGATCTCTTTGCAGCAGCTCGGCAATAAGCGATGCCCTGTCAACAGCAACCCAGCTCATCACCTTAGAGAACACAAAATGATGCTTTTTTGTCCTGTACTCCCATATACTTCTGTCGGGCTTTCTCCATGCAGCAAGCACTGCACGCACAAGATTTTTAATAATCTCCCATATCTCCTCAACCTCATCAAGTGTGCCGGGAAAATAGAGATAGTATTTGTAAATAACATCAAGCAGATAACCTATCGAATCATTCTGTTCCTGATAATATGCCGCATTTCCAATTCTAACGGGACTCGAATTTTCATACCCGCTAAGGTGTGGCAAAATCTCCTCCGTCAAATCCTTTTCACCCCTTATCCCGTACATAATCTGTACCGGTTCATCACGCGACGATTTCAGTATCTTTTTAATAAATCCGATAAACCTTTCTGCCGCCGACCTCTGTCTCATAAACAGTAAAGTGTCAATAGACATAGAAGCATCTCTCAGCCAACAATATCTGTAATCCCAGTTACGGGTCTCACCAATGGTTTCGGGCAGACTGGTTGTAATTGCTGCAAGCATGGCTCCCGACTCCTGATACGACAGCAGTTTGAGTACAAGCAAACTCCTTTTAATCATATCATTATACTCCACATAGTCGCGCGAACGATTCACAAAGTTGAGCCAGTAGACTTTAGTTCTTTCAAACTCTAAAAGAATTCTGTTGATATCAATTGAGAGCAACTTCTGGTTATAGGAGAACAAGAAAAACTGATGATCATGCAACTCAATTTCCTCTCTGTTTAGTATCTTATTAAGATCAATACCTGTGTATAAATACACCTTGTCTTCAGAGTCATCCACAGAGTACGTTTTTATATAATTACTCACAATCTCATGCCTGACCTCTTCACGGGCATAATTTATTTGAGGATCATAAATAACTTTTATTTTGGGAGTACCTTTAAACACTCTTATATACCTATGAATTTCAGGAGGCATATAATGACGATTATCGGTTGTTGTATATCTCGGCATATAATCAAATAGTATGAAACCATGCTCGGGCGATTCAAACCGTGTCATCAAAATATTTGTATGACCGTTATATTTTTGTGTTATTTCGTATTCATCAGATACTTCTAAATGAAAACTACCCCCCTTTTCCTTATCAAGCAGTTTCGAAAATATTGAAGGCGAATCGAAATCGGGAAAACAAAGCCAATCGATACTGCCAGTTTTTGATACTAAAGCTGCCGTACGGCAATTACCAATTATTCCATAGTCTAAATTATCCATTCCATCTGTTTTAAACTTCCACTTTACTTTTCTAAAACACAAATATAGCCTTCACAGTTTAATAGATAGAATTTATACGACTAAACGGGTTATAATAAAACTAAAAATATGTATATTAGTTAAGAAAGTTCGGCATTTTCTGTAATCTCTCCACGCAGCGACATATTCATTAACCGCTTCACATCATCCGATGATTTACCGTTTCCAAAAAGAGTCATCATTTTCACCAAAGCAGCTTCAGTAGTTATATCTCGGCCGCTCACAACACCCATTTTTTCAAGTTGCTGACCGTTATGATATCTATGCATCTCAACACTTCCGTATAAGCATTGTGTAACATTAACAATCACAACACCATTGTTGAGTGCGCTCTTAAGCAGATTTATAAACCATGGAAATACCGGCGAGTTTCCGGTTCCATACGTCTCAAGCACCAACCCTTTCAAACCTTTAATATTCAAAACTGCTTCTGCCACACCCTTTGTTATTCCCGGAAACAGCTTCAGCACGGCTACATTAGCATCAAGGTTATAATTAAAGACGGTAGGCATATCATAATCGGGAGTAAGAATTTCATAATTGTTATATTTAATATCCAACCCGGTTTCTGCCAGATAGCTGCAATTCGGACTATCAAATGCGCTGAAAATATCAGCGTTAACCTTCGTGGTTCTGTTGCCTCTCATAAGCAGGTTCTGCATGTATAATGAAAGTTCAGGTACCTTAGGGCAACCGTTCTGATCTTTATCTGCTGCAATTTCAAGAGCAGTAATCAGGTTTTCTTTTGCGTCTGTCCTAAGTTTCCCGATAGGCAGTTGCGATCCGGTCAGAATTACAGGTTTGGTCAGATTTTCACACATAAAACTCAATGCAGATGCAGTATACGCCATAGTATCCGTACCATGCAAAATAACAAAACCGTCATATTTTTCATAGTGAGTCTCAATCACATTCACCATCTGTCTCCATATATCAAAAGAAACATCAGAAGAATCTATTGGAGGATCAAACTGGTAACTGTCAACATTGAAGTTTAAACGCTGCATCTCAGGGATATTATCACGCAAATGACTAAAATTAAAAGGTTCAAGCGCACCTGTGTTTCTGTTTTCAATCATTCCTATGGTTCCGCCGGTATATATTAACAGCACATTGGCATTTCTATCAATCATATCACTCAAATTTTACTACAAAAATAGCAAATTGACGTAATAATATATCATTTTGACATATAAATTTATCAACTTTCTCTCAAATCAGCTTTTCATCATACAATTCTTATATTACGAACCAAATTAGCTATAAATTGTTCTAACTATCACATGCAGATAATCAACTAATTATAATAAATAAAATAATCAAAAGACAAAATGACACTACATTCAACTAAAACAGTTTGGAGAGAAAACAACATCTTCGATACAGAAATTGATGGACACACGTTAACAATCGACCTTGCAAAAGATGCAGGTGGTGATGATGCCGGCCCCAGACCAAAGAAATTAATGCTAATGGCAGCTACCGGATGCTCGGGTCTGGATGTTGTTGAAATTGCACGTAAAATGAAGATAGATCTTAAAGGATTTGAAATTCGTATCGACGCAGAAGTAGCCGAAGAAATCCCTCACCTCTATACTACAATGAAAGTAATATATGAGTTTGAAGGCGACAATCTCCCTAAAGACAAGCTCGAAAAAGCATGCAAACTATCATTCGACAAATATTGTGCTGTACTTGCATTATATAAAAAGGCAGCCGATGTAACTTATGAAGTGGTATTGAAAAACAGCTGATAAGATAAATTATACTTCTAATTACGGAAATTTTTCCATATTTTTTATACCTTTGCCTTTCAACTGGATAAGGTTATCATTTTTATTCAAATTAAGGTTAATAATTATCGATTATTTTAATAACACTATCATAAAATAGAGGAACTATGCAAACAATGGATTCATTTAATTTTGCCGATAAGAAGGCATTTGTACGCGTGGACTTCAATGTTCCGCTGGACGATAAATTCAATATTACCGACGACACACGTATTCGTGCAGCTATCCCTACCCTAAAAAAAATACTTAAGGACGGTGGCAGTGTAATTATTGGTTCTCACTTAGGACGCCCAAAGGGAGTAACAGATAAGTTCTCACTAAAGCACATTCTCAATCGTGTTTCAGAGCTTCTTGAAGTTGATGTTCAATTTGCCGATGACAGTATTGGTGAAGAAACTGAAGCTAAAGTAGCAGCACTTGAACCAGGTGATGCACTGCTGCTTGAAAACCTTCGCTTCTATGCCGAAGAGGAAGGAAAACCACGCGGATTAGCTGAAGATGCTTCAGCAGAAGAGATAGCTAAAGCGAAAAGTGAACTCAAAGAATCGCAAAAAGAATTCACTAAAAAACTGGCTTCATATGCTGATGTATATGTATATGATGCATTTGGAACAGCACACCGTGCTCATGCTTCAACTGCACTTATTGCAGATCAGTTCGACAGCAATAATAAGCTTTTCGGGTATCTGCTTCAAAACGAAATTGATGCTGTAGAAAAGGTTATGAAAGAGACTGAGCGTCCATTCACAGCTATAATGGGTGGTTCAAAAGTTTCAACAAAAATAGAGATTATCAAAAATCTTCTTGACAAGGTAGATAACCTTATTTTAGCAGGAGGAATGACATACACCTTTGCAAAAGCTTTTGGCGGCAATATTGGCAATTCAATTGTTGAGAATGATAAGCTTGATCTTGCAAAAGAGATTGTTGAGCTTGCTAAAGAAAAAGGTGTAAACCTTGTATTGGCAACCGACTCAAAAATTGCCGACAAGTTTGCTAACGATGCAAAAACAGATTTCACATCAGTTAATGAAATTCCTGAAGGATGGGAAGGACTTGATATTGGTCCCGAATCAGAGAAAGCTTTCACCGAAGTGATTAAAAACTCAAAAACTATCCTTTGGAACGGACCGGTTGGTGTTTTTGAATTCGACAACTTCGATAAAGGCTCACGTGCAGTTTCTGATGCAATTGTTGAGGCAACAAAGAATGGTGCATTCTCACTTGTGGGTGGTGGCGACTCAGTAGCATGTGTAAACAAGTTTGGTCACGCAGCCGACGTATCATACGTATCAACGGGTGGTGGTGCTCTTCTTGAGATGATTGAAGGAAAAGTACTTCCCGGCGTTAAAGCAATCAGAGGATTCTAATAACAGAACCTATATAAATCCAAAGG
>CAZYNA010000012.1:0-12535 GCA_964648775.1 uncultured Proteiniphilum sp.
AAACTTGAAAAAGGACAAGTACTTGAAGGTGTTGTTAAAAACATTACTTCATACGGAGTATTCGTTGACCTTGGAGGTGTTGACGGATTAGTACATATTACTGATCTTTCATGGGGACGCATCCAGCATCCGGAAGAAGTTGTTCAACTAGATGACAAAATAAACGTTGTAATTCTTGATTTTGACAATGAGAAGAAGCGTATTGCTCTAGGCATGAAACAGCTAACACCACATCCTTGGGACTCTTTAAGCGAAGAATTAAAAGTTGGTGATATCGTTAAAGGAAAAGTTGTTGTTATGGCTGATTACGGAGCATTTGTAGAAATTGCACCGGGAGTTGAAGGTTTGATTCACGTATCTGAAATGAGCTGGACACAACATCTGCACAGCGCACAAGACTTTATGAGCGTTGGAGATGAAGTTGAGGCAGTTGTTCTTACTCTCGACAGAGACGATCGTAAAATGTCACTCGGTGTAAAACAGCTTAAACCGGATCCATGGGAAAATATTGAAGAGAAATTCCCTGTAAATAGTACTCACACTGCTAAGGTTCGTAACTTCACTAATTTTGGAGCTTTTGTTGAAATTGAAGAAGGTGTAGAGGGATTAATCCATATTTCTGACCTATCTTGGACTAAAAAAATCAAGCACCCAAGTGAAGTAACTGAAATTGATGCTGAAATTGAAGTTCAGGTTCTGGACATAGATAAAGAAAATCGTCGTTTAAGCCTTGGACACAAACAACTGGAAGAAAACCCATGGGATGTATTTGAAACAATATTTACTGTTGGTTCTATCCACGAAGGCACAATTATTGAACTTCTTGAAAAAGGAGCAGTAGTTTCGCTTCCTTACGGCGTTGAAGGTTTTGCAACTCCTAAACATCTTGTAAAAGAAGATAACACACAGGTGCAGCAGGATGAGAAACTTGACTTCAAAGTAATTGAATTCAACAAAGATGCCAAGCGCATTATTGTATCACACAGCAGAATTCATGAAGATAAAGCTGGAGAAGAGTCTAAAAAGAAAAGTAAGCGTACCGGCAGAAAAGAAGTTGGTGCAGAAGCTGCCGTTGGTGGTGCTGCTACTTTAGAAAGGACAACCCTTGGTGATATCGAAGAATTAGCGGCTTTGAAAGAGAAGTTGGATCATCAGAAGGTAGAAGCATTCAAAAAAGAGGCTGAAGCTAAAGAAGCTGGGGCAGATGTTGCTACAGATGAACCTGAAACTACTGAAGTTGAAGTTGAAGATAAACCTGCTGAGGTAGAAATTGAAGAAGTTAAAGCAGAAGAAGGAACAACTGAGACTGTTGAAGAAACATCAGATACAACAGTAGAAGATGAACCGGAAGTTGATGCTGAAACAGAATCTGAAGAAAAATAACAGATATAATTATACTTATTTAAAAGGGTATTTCACCATGCGTGACTTACCCTTTTATTTTTCCTAATAAATAAATTAAGTCACAGCTTAATATTATAAAATGATTCAATTCTATAATAACAAACCATATCTGGATTTTGCTGAATTTTTATCGGTACAATTCCCTTATAAGGTACAAAAGATATCAATAAATGCCGGCTTCACTTGCCCCAACAGAGATGGCAGCAAGGGACGCGGTGGATGCACTTATTGTAATAATCAAAGCTTTAGTCCCGGTTATGGTAAACCCACAAGAACTATTACTGAACAATTGGAAGATGGTATAAAGTTTTTCTCCCATAAGTATCCTGAAATGAAATATCTTGCCTATTTCCAATCATATACAAATACTTACGAAAACATAGAAACTCTAACTTCAAAATATGAAGAAGCACTGGCTTTCCCCAACGTCGTTGGTATAATTATAGGCACTCGCCCCGACTGTATGCCGGAAGAGCTTCTAAATTACTTTGAAGGGCTTAATAAGAAAACATTTGTTTTAATAGAATATGGAGTAGAATCTACATTAAACAAAACCCTCAACAGAGTAAATCGTCTACACTCTTATGAAGAGTCTGTAGATATGATTAAAAAAACTGCCGACAGAGGGATTCCTGTGGGTGCTCATATGATATTGGGATTACCCGGAGAGACTATTGAAGATATATTAAATCATGCTGACAGACTATCAGAACTGCCTCTCACAACAATAAAACTACATCAACTTCAAATAATAAGAGGAACAGCAATGGCCAAAGAGTACAGACTGCTACCCGAATCATTTAATCTTTTCTCACTTGATGAATATATTGATCTATGTGTGAATTTTTCAGAGCGACTTAACCCTGAAATTTATATCGAACGTTTTACTTCTCAGTCACCTGCTAAATTACTTATTGCACCTGAATGGGGATTAAAAAATCATGTTGTCAGAGATATGATAATAAAGAGATTCCATGAAAGAGAAACATGGCAAGGACGATTGTACAAATAGTTATTTCCGATAATTCCACTCTCTGTTACTGTATTTACTCTTTTGGAGTGATTCTATTTCCTCAATTTCATAGTCCTTTAAATCTGAAAGATCGTTCAGCTTATAATAGTGAATAAGCTTTTCAATAAATTGCTGAAAGAATTCTTCTGTGTTTATTATTACACCGTTGTTTTCTGACTGGTAGTCACTAATGTTCTTAACCGGACTTACTACTGATTGAGTTGCTTTTTTTATTAGATCTCTTTTTTCTGATGTTAGAGCCCCCCAAAGCATTTCAATATTGGTTTTATATAATAGAGTGCCATGATGGAGCTCCCTTCCTTTGGAAAGATGAGAGGCTGTACCTGATATTTTGTAACCATTTAACCAAAGATCTTTTCTCTTGCCAATCTCAGCAGGTATATTTAAAAGATGTAGAACTGTTACTATTGGTTCAAGAAAACCGGCACTTAGTGGTTCATTTGTTCTATCATGAATAAAGCTGTAGTTTATATTACCCAAATCGTGATAAACAGCACCACCACCAGATATTCGCCTTATAACCCTAATATTATGTTCGATACAAAAGTCCTGGTCAACTTCATTTAGAACCGATTGATTAGATCCAATAATTACACTTGAGTTATTTATATAAAAAAACAAGAAATCTTCACCCAACTTTGAAAATAAATATTCCTCAGCTGCCAAATTAAATGCAGGTAAAGTTGAAGGGGACAGTATAATATTCATTTATAAAAAATTGTGTAATACAAGAAAGCAAATAATCAGAATTACAATCTTTCTGAAATCTGATTTTCAAGTTTCAATAAATCTTTTGTAAAATTTCTTATACCTTCTGCTAACTTCTCCGTCGCCATAGCATCTTCATTCATCATCCACCTAAATTGCTTTTCATCAAGGCTTATTTGCACGTGATCTGATTTCTTGGCTATCTCTTCACTTAATTTTACAGCTAAACTCCCTTCAGTCTCTTCAAGCTCTTTTAACAGCTTTGGGGCAATTGTCAAAAGTTCACATCCGGCAAGTTCAGTTATCTCACCAATATTTCTAAAGCTTGCCCCCATTACTTGAGTCTTATAACCAAACTTCTTATAATAATTATATATACTCTTTACTGAAAGTACTCCCGGATCTTCAATAGGAGCAATTTCATCAACTCCCCTATCCTTTTTGTACCAATCCAGTATACGACCAACAAATGGAGAAATCAATCTAACATTTGCCTCTGCGCAAGCTACAGCCTGTGCAAAAGAAAATAAAAGCGTAAGGTTGCAATGTATACCCTCTTTCTCAAGAATTTCTGCAGCTTTTATCCCTTCCCATGTGGAAGCAAGTTTAATTAGTATTCTTTCTCTGGAAATGCCGGACATCTCATAAAGCTCAATCAATTCACGCGCCTTGTTTACAGAACCTTCTGTATCAAAAGAAAGCCTGGCATCAACTTCAGTTGATACTCTTCCCGGTACTATTTCAAGTATTTTTAATCCAAAGTTAACGGCTAATTTATCCATTGCCTTTGAAACCTGTAATTGCTTATCTGTAGATTGGTTCTTACCAAATCTTATTGCATCTTCGACGAGATCAGCATATTTACTCTCTTGTGATGCAGCATAAATTAGTGACGGATTAGTTGTGGCATCTACAGGCTTATATGCTTCTATTGATGCAAAATCTCCGGTATCAGCTACAACTTTAGTGTACTTTTTTAGTTGTTCTAATAAATTCATAATTCATAGATATTTAGATAATTGATAAAATTCAATTTATATTCATGTTTATTTTACATTAAATGCAACCCTCAAATCTTCAATTTCGTCATCACCGATTGGTTGAACCGGACCAATTGAAGCAGTCATAACAAGAGAGTTCGCAGAAAACTCAGCTACTTCTAGATAGTCGAAAGTGCTCAAAAGCTTGTCACCTGTAACAAACACACTATCGTTTTCAACAAGAATAACTCTATTCTTCTGAAACATTTTAGCAACACTATCTACATCATTATAAATCAATCCAAACTGAATTGATGGCACATCCTGCAGGAATATCCAGCTTTCAGGTATTGTTCTCACATCAAACTTGCTGCCACTTACTGCGTGTGCCATTAAATTGATTGGCTGAGTACAGATAATTGAATTGATATGTGGATTCAACTGATATATTCTTTGATGCAAAGCCACTGATCTGCTCGGGGTTTTTCCCGCTTCCGCCATTCCATTTTTAATTTGCACAATATCTCCGGGAACAATATCCCAACGTGCAATATTGCTGGGAGTAATCAGAAAGTCGTTATCTTTCCATCTAACAGATACAGTACCGTAAGTAGAAATCATTAACCCCTGATTACAAGATCTTCTGATAATATCAACCATCTCTTTTCTAATAGCCCTCTCTTCAGACGGATATTCAATATCCATAAAATGAGAAATATTGGTAGGCAGGTGATTTACATAATGTGCTACCTGATCATCAGACAAATAATTTACTTGTCCCAATCTCTTAGCATTAACAATAGTACGACAACAAAACTCCAAAGTTTCAAAACGCTGATATGCATCCATCAAATCAACACCTCCAAGAACCACTCCATGATTCTCCATTATAACAGCTTTATAGCGTTTATCTCTGAATTCAAATGCAATTTTCTCACCCAAATCCTCACTGCCCGGTGTGCCATATGGAGCAAAACCTATATCGCCACATATATTATGAGCTTGCGGAACAATCTTTGTATCGGGAACAACACCAGCAATACTGAATGCAACAAGAGCAGGCGGATGAGCATGTATAATTGCTGTAATCTCCGGTCTCACTTCATAAATTGCTTTATGAAAAGGCAACTCAGAAGAAGGCTTATGCAACCCTATAACCTCTCCATTCTTTTTTACTTGCATTATATCATTCGATGTCAGCGAGCCCTTATCAACCCCTGAAGGAGTAATCCAGATATCACCATTTTTATCTTTAATGGAAACATTACCCCCCGAAGTTGTGGTCATTCCACTTCTATATATTCTTCCGATGATAACATTAATTTGCTCCATCGGATGCATTAAATTCACATCTAATTGTTTCATACGTTTCTGTATATTGTATATTTCAAGTTTAAAAGCTCAATAAAGAAGAGCTTTTAACACAAGTCAGTTTTTATAGTTTTCCAACAAAAATGTTTCAGCCTCCACACTCCATAATCCATTATGCTTTTTACAAATACCTGCAAGTTCTTTATAAAAGTCATCGGAATCTCCCAGTCTTTCAAACTCAGAAATAGCAGTAAGAGGCATATTTATATGTGTATAAATTAATTTCTTTCCACCCGGAATATTGGGCAGATTATTTGTCGCATCCGCCACAGAATTAAGTCCCCCTATATGTGTTACCAACCCTGCGGGATCCAGTCCTTTGCTCATAATATCCAACGCCTCAACCATATCGTCATTATTTCCCCCACTCGTGCCAACAATATGTGTATAAGCATAATGCACATTATAGAAATTCATATTAGCACTGAAATCAGTATCATTAGGACCGGCAAAGAAGTTCAGACAGCCATCAAAGCCCAGGATTGCATCACCCTGTTCAACCACCTGTTTAACCGGAGCAAAAACAAAAACATCATCATATCCTTTACCATCAGTCATTTCTCTTAGTACCTCCACAGGATTATCTATTTTGCCGGTATTAATATAATGAAGTTCAATACCTCTTGAAGCAGCGAACTCAACAGTATAAATTGAAGACGCTCTGTCTAATCTATCCTGAGCAACATCAGTTACCACTAAAAGCGAAGGTTTCCTATCCTCTCTGTTAAGAACATAATTAATTGCAGCTAGTCCCATTGGCCCCACACCCGCAAGAATAGCCATTTTACCACCATCCACAATCTCCATTTTGTGTTCGTAACTACCCGGAGTAGTATGATAATTTGCATGCATTGCGCCAATCACACAAGAAAGCGGCTCAGCAAGAGAAGCAGGGTAATACCCCTCACCTGTATATTTTAACAGACAATCCTGCTCCATAACTTCATTAGGTATAACAACATAAGTTGCATCCCCACCAATATACTTATAACTGTATCCCGGAGCACTTAGTAAGCCAACAGGACCATCCTCATAATATATGGCAGGTTGAATTGAAAATTTATCACCTGCCTTAAACTTATGAGCCCATTTAGACCCAACTTCCAAAAGTTCTCCTGCAAATTCATGCCCAATTATTATAGGATTATCACCTACATCATCTGGCACACGCTTATGATCCGGCCCCTGCGATGAAGCCTTGTAAGAAGACATACAAAGGGAGTCAGACACCACTTTGGCTAGAATTTCATCATCTTTGACAGGTGGTAAATCAAACTCCTCCAAACGAAGATCCTTTTTTCCGTATAGTCGTACTGCTCTTGTTTTCATTTTATTTTTTAAAATATCGCCAGTAAACAATACTAGTAAGTTACTGACAGGTTAATTAATTCAACATCACTTGTCCTCCAGTTACAGGCAATGCTTGACCCGTTTCTCCCGTTTGCTCCATTAAATAAAGAATACCCTTTGTAACATCTTCCGGCGTACAACCTTTTCGCATTGGAACTTTCGACAAATAAAAATCTTTCACATCATCAATACTTTTTGCACCGGGTACTTTGCCCGCCTTCAAGTACTGAGTGAATAATCCGTTCTTCGGATCGCTCCACAATGGTCCTTCGTAAAAATTACCGGGACATACAGAATTGACTTTTATGCGAAAAGGAGCAAGCTCCAGAGCAAACGACTGAGTCAAGCCAATTCCTCCAAACTTACCACCTGCATAGGCAAAGTTAGCCTTACTTCCTTCAAGTCCCGATTTAGAGTTAATCTGAATTATATCAGCATAATAGTCATCCTGCGCATACTCTGTTTGCAGTTTCATAACCTTGCTTACAACCTTTGTGCAATAAAAGTAGGCGTTATAGTTTATTTTAGTTACAAAATCGAAGTTATCCGGAGACATATCATCAAGCCCCCCCGCACGTAAAACACCTGCATTACTTATAAAGCAGTCGATTCCACCAAATTCACAAACAGTTCTGTAAACCAGATTCTCTAAACTTTCTAAATCAGAAACGTCTGTACCAACGAAAACCGCATCATTACTTTTTGCCGTCAAACTAAATCTCTCAGCCGTTTCTTTACCAGATTGTTCGTTTAAATCAGCAATAACTATATTTGCCCCCTCTCCTATCAAACATCTGCCAATACCCTCTCCAAAACCCTGGGCACCACCAGTTATAATAATCGTTTTGTTTTCAGCCCTTCCTGCAGTAACTCCCGCTGCAACACTTCTTCTGTAATTCTCAACCTCCCAATTATCAATAAAATTAATCTGCTCCTTAGTCATGTGATGCACACCTCCAAATGATTTAGTGTAAAACGCTATTTTAACAGCATCTTCAAATACATCAAGAATGATATCACACTGCTTCGAATTATCTCCAACCGCTACTAATCCAACACCTTTAATAAGAATGATTTTAGGAAGATATCCATATTTTTCTTTAAAATCAGGAATACGAATATATGCCTCAGATAATATTTCTTCAGCAGAGTTGCCGTTCAGGAAAAGATAATTCGACTTACAATAAACAATTGCATCAGGTGTAAATGGTTTCGATATATCACTCTGTTTATCCTCATTTTCGGAATAAAACTCAATTAAAGCATTATTTCTTACCCTAAGAGTCTTCAACTCATCATCTGAAAGCATCATTCTAAGAGCCGGTAGTACATTAACAACCAATTTACTTACAGTCTTATCACCCTCAGGCAACTGTACAGAAACATTAGAAAGCTTATCCAGTATATCACTATAAATAACACGTATTTCATCAGTTGTATCAGCAGCAACAAAAACACCATGGTTCTGCAACCAAATCACTTGCGGCTCTTCTTTATAAACAGACCTGTATTCCTTTATTTTATTATCAACTTTCTTAAAAAGCACATATCCCGGATCGGTATACTCAATAAAAAGAGATTTTTCCCCAAACAAACGTTTTAGTTCTGTTTCTGAGTTTAAAGCGCAAAGTAATCCATTAACCAAAGTAGGATGCAAATGAACCACAAACGGATAGCCAATAACATTATGCATTGAAGTCTCAACCGACGGTCTCCTGCCTTTTGTCAAAACCGCATCCGCCAAATCATTTTTCACCTGCTCTTCACGTTCGCTGGCATCTAAACTATAAATCTTATCAGTCATCAAATCAAGTTTGCCCCTGTCAAGAACCGCAAATCCATCTTCTGTTATAGTAGCCAAAGAAGCACCACTTGCTTTAATCCACAATCTATCATTATTCTTAAAAGAAGTATTACCCCCTCCTGCAATTACAAACCTGGTGTCTTGTCCATAAAACTGCGAAATCTCAATTAGCTCCCTAATCTCTTTCATACACTTTTGATTAATTCATCTCCCAACTTCACAAAATCAGTAAGCTTATTGCGATCAGCATACCCATTATCATCTATATAGCCTTGCAATCCCTGACTAACAACATGCTGATGGGCTGCAATAACACAAGCACCCTCATAATTAATCTTCCTTAATCTATCCGTCAGACTGTTACCGTTCCTTGCAAAAAGTTCAACCGGCTCCATCACCGGCGAATTATGTTCACTTCCAAAGGTCACAATAAACCCTTCGTCATATAAATACCCCGCATATCTCTCAAGTAAGTTCACATCATTACGAGTCGTAATAAACTCAACCGAATGAAACCCACGCTCTTTCAGTTTCATTGCTGCCTCTTCAAGATTAGCTTCAAAATCGGTATACTCACCATTAATATTATCTGCAAGAAAAGGATACGTAGGAATACCACCACCTGCAATTATTATTCTTTGAACATCCTCCATTGGCAGAAATGCATCCGGTTTCTCCGGCACAAAAGCAGCACCACCCGTTTTTAGAAGATTATTCCGGATTTCATTCTCCAGTCCCGATGTATTGTCCAAATCAGATTTAACCCCTTTACCATCAAACAATCTCTCTAGCAAAGAAGCCACCCTCACAAGGTCGTTAACACAAAACTCAAACAGCTTTAGCCGCAAAGCTTTGGCCAGATGTCTCTCACGAATAAACCCACTTGTCAGTTCATTTTTTATCCGGTTAAGGTCAATATCAAATCCAATATTCTTTTCTTGGAGATAATTATTGAGCTTTGCATGCATATCCTCAACCTGTCTGTTCGATTCGGCCTGAACCGACGAAAGCTGAGATGCATAAGGTTCGTCCAATTTAAACGGAAAGCTCATTCCTTTCCCGCTTATGTAGGTGCGACCGGGGTTTGCAGGGTCATTTACCCGTATACCTGATTTCTGGTCATCTTCATTCAGACTGATAAACTCAATCCCAAAAAGAGGATATAAACCTCTTTTGATACACCCCTCACTCCACTCACCATACCCTTCAGCAGTATAGAAATCGTTGATTCCGACAACCTTAACATTCTCCTCCACAGCCCTGTCTAAGGCTTCATCAATATCTTTAAACGCACTAAATGAATATGGAGTATGCAAATGACAGTTAACGTTCAACATATTCTAAACACCCTTTTTAGCTCTTTTAATCAACTCTCCGTCAGTAAAATTCTGTCCCGGAATGTAACCCTTCAACGGCTGAATGCGCTCGTGAATCATATCAAGGAACCAGCCGGACTGTGGGAAAAACGAATCCTCAAGCTCATGAGCAGGCGTTATCCAGTTACGCGAACCAAGTACACATGCAGGAGCGTCAAGATAGTCGAAAGCGAGCTGACTAACATTCATTGCCAGGTCGTTCAGGAAAGACCCTCTAGTTGTAGCATCACCCGCAACAATAATCTTACCTGTCTTTTTAACCGACTCAACCACCTTTTCATAATTAAATGGCACCAATGAGCGAGCATCAATTACTTCTGCAGAAATACCATATTTCTCTTCCAGCTCATCTGCAGCTTTAAGTGCCTGATATAATGTATATCCAACAGTAAGAAATGTAATATCCTTTCCTTCTCTTTTGATGTCAGGGTCACCAATTTCAACCTCGTAATAACCTTCCGGAACACCACCTTCATGAAACTGTTCACCAATATCATATATACGCTGACTCTCAAAGAAAATCACAGGATCCGTTCCCTGTAAAGCCGCATTCATCAATCCTTTAGCATCATATGGAGTTGCAGGGAAACACACTTTTATCCCGGGTATATGAGCAACAAGCGATGTAAGATCCTGCGAATGCTGTGCACCATATTTAGACCCAACCGAAACCCTCACAACAACAGGCATTTTAAGCACATTGCCGCTCATAGCCTGCCATTTGGGCAACTGATTAAAAATCTCATCTCCGGCTCTGCCAATAAAATCGCAATACATAATTTCAGGAATAACCCTTCCTCCACACATTGCGTAACCAATTGCCGTACCCACTATTGCGGCTTCAGATATAGGTGAATTAAAAAGTCTGTTGTAAGGCAGCGATTCCGTAAGTCCGTTATAAACCGCAAATGCACCACCCCAATCACGACACTCCTCACCATAAGCAATAAGTGAAGCATCTTTATAAAACCTGTCAATAATTGCCTCAAAAATACCGTCACGCAACTGATACTGCTTCATTTTGCTAAACGGCTTGCCATCAGCATCAAATGCAAATCGCTCTTTACCGACTATTCTTTTTACTCTCGGGTTCTCTTCAATAGGGAGCAACACCTCAGGCTCTGCATCAGAAAGAGAGTCTGCCGAACCATTCGAGAACATCATATCACCAATAACATCAGCATTTTCCATTAAGGGAGATATATCAAAGTCGATAGCTTTAAGAAACATATCATTTACAAGCTCCTTCACATCATTCCAAACAGCATCAAGATCATCCTTAACAGCCACTTCAGCCTCAACCAGTTCTTCACCATATGACGCAATACAATCCTGAGACTCCCAAGCTTCAACCTCCTCTTTAGTTCTGTATGATGAAGCATCAGAAGGCGAGTGTCCGCTGTATCTGTAAGTAAGCACATCAAGTAAAACCGGTCCTTTTTTCTCTTCAATAACCTGTCGCTTGCGCTTATATGCATCTATAACTGCCAGCGGGTTATATCCATCCACTCTCTCAGCATGCATCTGGTCAGGATTAACCCCTGCACCAATACGGGCAGCAATCTCAAATCCCATGGTCTCACCACAGGTCTGCCCGCCCATTCCATACTGATTATTCATTATATTGAAGATCACCGGTAATCCTCCCTGCATTGCACCCTCCCATAGCTCAGTAAACTGATCCATAGCAGAAAAGGTTATACCCTCCCAAACCGGACCGCACGCCATGGCGGCATCACCAATATTTGCAACCACCAGTCCGGGTTTACGGTTCACCTTCTTATAAAGTGCTGCACCCACGGCTATATCACCCGAGCCGCCAACAATTGCATTATTCGGATAAACGCCAAAGGGAGTAAAAAAGGCATGCATAGATCCTCCTAATCCGCGATTAAACCCGGTCTTTCTTGCAAAAATCTCTGCAAGTGTTCCATAAACCAAAAATCTTCTTGCAAGCTCTTTCACACTTCCCTCAAAACCCTTCTTCACAATTTCATAAATTACCCCATCAAAGAAGCTTTCCATAATATTCAACAGCTGGTTATCATCCAACTTATGAATAGCCGACATACCCTTTGCGAGGATTTCTCCGTGCGATCTGTGACTGCCAAATATAAAATCATCAACCGTCAGAGTCCAGGCCATACCAACTGCAGCCGACTCCTGCCCTATCGATAAGTGAGCCGGACCGGGGTGATTATATGGAGTACCATTATATTCACCTTTGGTTTTAATAAGGTTAAGCATTGTTTCGAACTCACGTATCAGAACCATATCATGATAAATGGATTTCAATTCATCGTTCGTATAATTCTCTTTTTCGTCCTTTACGCTCTTCTGATATTGATTTACCGGTATAGGTTTGAATTCAACAAATCCAGGTCTCCGAACTTCATTCGGATCAATCATTTGTATTTTTGGCATCTCTATTTTATTTAAAACTAAAAACTACTTCTTTAAAAATTTCGCTCACAGTAGGATGTGGAAATACCACTTCCTGCATCTCTTT
>CAZYNA010000012.1:12635-16555 GCA_964648775.1 uncultured Proteiniphilum sp.
CGGCGTCCAACACTAAGCAATATCTTTTCACCTTCAACAGTGTGGGTCTCACCATCCTTCTCAAAAAACACCTTATTGCCCTCTACTTTAACTACCTTAGAGTTGAGATTAAACTCAATACCTTTCTTGGCATAAGTCTGTCGAAGCATTGTTGACAATTCAAGATCCATCCCCGCAACTATCTCCGGAAGCATCTCAATAACAGTTACTTTTGTTCCCAAGCTATTATAAAAACTGGCAAACTCCATACCTATAACTCCACCGCCAATAACAACCAACGACTCCGGACGTTCTGTTAATTCAAGTATTTCTCTGTTCGTAAGAATCACATCACCTGCTTCACTTAAACCCGGTATTGGCGGTACTGATGATTCAGAACCAGTACAAATAAGAAGGTTTTTGCCAACATACTTCTCATCGTTGCATGTAACTTCAATTCCTTCAGAGGAGCGACCATTTATATATGCAGCACCATTAACAACTTCAACTTTATTTAATTTCATCTTGCTCTCAACACCAAGAACCAGTTTACGAACCACCTTCTTTTTTCGTGAGACCATTTTCCCGTAATCAAATCTTATATTGTCGCCAAACACGCCATATTTATCTCCATTTAGCGCATTCTCATACATTTTTGCACTATAAAGCAGAGTCTTAGTAGGCATACACCCTTCATTCAGGCAAACACCACCCATGGCACTTTTTTCAAAAAGAACCACTTTCAGGCCGGCTTGTCCGGCTCTTTCCGCTGCTACATATCCGGCGGGACCTCCACCAATAATCAGTAAGTCTGTCATAATGTAATATCTAATTGTAAGTTTTCTATTTCTGTTGCAATCTGTTTCAGGAATCGAGTAGCTTCACCACCATCAAGAGAGCGATGATCGTAGGTAAGGCTCAGCCCTATATGTGGTACAAAACCATAAATTCCGTCGCCCATATCTTTCGGTCGCGGCAATATTGTATTTACACCTAATATAGCCGATTGTGGCAAATTAATAACCGGAGTAAACATCTCTACACCATAATTACCCAGGTTTGACACAGTAAATGAAGCAGCATCAGCCGACAGCAAGTCGGGGTTCACACTTCCAGCCCTACAGGAAGCAGCAACACCTTTAAGCTGTTCAGACAAGCCTGTAACGGATAGATCATCAGCATTTCTTATAACCGGAACCATCAATCCTCTTTCAGTATCCACTGCAAAACCAAGGTGAACTTTCTTAAAGTAGCGCTTTGCCTCTCCAAGAAAATGTGTATTTACCTCAGGGAACTGTTTTAATGCTTTTATAACAGCGAAGCAGACCATATCGTTCAGTGTTATATTAGCAGTAATAGCTCCACTGTCAAGTGCAGCTTTAGCCTTTCTTCTCAGCTCAAGAATTCTCCTGGCATCAGCTCCCAGATGATGAGTAAGTTGTGCTGAGTTTTGCAATGATGCATGCATCGAGCGGGCAATTATTCTTCGCATATTTGATATTTTCCGGTCCTCATAATCATCACCGTAGATATCATTTTTAACTGCTATTAAATCAGTCGCTCTGGAAGCACCTCCCAGTCCCGTTCCGGAATCACCCGGCTTCATACCCTCTTCTGTAGCAATCCTCTTGGCAAGCGGCGTCATCTTCGGTCTGTTTTGAAGGAATTGCTTAACATCCCGTTCAATAATTCTGCCATTGGGACCAGTTCCAATAATCTGAGCTGCATCTATTGCCTCTTTCTCTGCCAGTCCCCTTGCACGAGGTGAAATAAACCCATAAGTTGTACTTTTAAAATCTACTTCATTAGTCGATTCAGATACTGATATAGATTCAGACACTGATTCAGACATGACTTCAGAAACCGTTTTTTCTACTTCCTTATTCTTATCTAACGACTCACCTGCAAGACCTGTAATATCCTCCCCGGGCTCACCAATGACCATCATGTTTTCAAGCACCGCCACCTCATCTCCTTCATTATAGAAGCATTCCAGCACAACTCCATCAGCAGGAGAAACCTCTTCAAATGAGGCTTTATCAGTTTCGTAAGAAAACAGAATTTCACCTTTTTGTACGTTTTCCCCTTTTTTCTTATTAATCTCTGTAATAATACAACTTTCTACAGATTGCCCCTGTTTGGGCATAATTACAATTACTGCCATTTAAATGATTTTATATATACAAAGATATTCATTATAGACAAAAAACTACAGTAAAGCTATTTATTTTAATTACTGTAAATGACATACAAATGTATTCAATTCAGTTATTTATACTATTTAAATATTGATTTTAAAGCTATGGTTTTTGACATTGAAATCCTTTGCTATTCAACTACAAGCCTACTACCACATGTCCGGATCAAAAATAGAGGATGCAATATACCTATAAGGATTCGCATCTATGTCGTTAGCATTATTCCAATAATAAATTAAAATAACTTTACCATCATCACGTTGAATTAAACGGGGATATCCACAGTCCCTGTTTGCACCATCACCCCCTCTTATCACTATTTCGTCGCTCCAGCTCCTGCCATTATCCGAGCTGAGTCTAATACTCATCCTCGATCCAAATTCACTTCTGTATGCATAACCAAGAAGCAGTCGCCCATCTTCTAATTTTATCAGCGCAGGTGGCGAGCCCCCATTACCGGTATCAGCAACCGGATCTCTTAATTTTCTCCAACTATAACCATCGTCATCTGAATAGTATGCAGTTATAAGATCAAGCCATCTGTCCGTTCTTGTCCTTATAGTTGTAATAAGTTCCGTTGGAGATAATCTAACGGAAGATGGCATAATATCAAACCCGCCATGCTCAGGTCCCACCCACGATTTTATCTTCCAGTTCAATCCTCCGTCTTCTGTTGTAACATAAATAACGCTACCCTCTTTGCTATTTCGTTTTGATATGGTTAAAAATGCACTCAACTTCTGTTTTCCCTCTATAAAATAATCAGTGCGCGAAGCCACTCCCGTAGTCTTTAAGTTTGGAAATGAAAAAGGTCCCTCCCACCTATTACCACGATTATTGGAATAGTAAAAGTGAGTCGGCCCATCGTCATTATTATACCTCAAAAAGGTGAAAATAAAGTCGGGGTTAGTAAAATCCTCAATCCCTTCAGTTAGAGGCATCGGCGTCTCTGCTATTTCTGCCGGCAATCTATGGTCGTTCCCCGCACCTGTCTGCCCTCTCTCAAAAGCATCTTCAATACTCCATGTTTCTCCGCCATCATAGCTCCTTGCATATTTTATTCTGCCCGAAGAGGAGTCGTAAGTATGCAATCCACCCGTTTCCAGATGATCAGCTTGAATAAAACCCACCAAAATCTCATCACCCCATTTCCATATACCATGGTTAGCAGGCCATCCGCCAAACTGCCCATCTTCCTGAAAAACTATACCATGCTTTATTCCATTCTGACCAAAAAGAAATCCTGCCGAAAGAAAAACAATCATCAAAAAGGATACTACTTTACTCATAATATTTTTAATTTTCAATTAAAAAACTCCCTCTTAATTTAATATCATTTGAGGCAGCACCAATCATAACGGTAAACTCTCCCGGCTCAATCACTCTTTCCATATTGATATTATACAGAGCAAGATCATCAAAATTTAATGCAAAAGAGACTCTCTCCGTTTCGCCCCTTTTCACATAAACCTTTTCAAAACTCTTAAGCTGAATGGCCGGTGTTACCACTGAGCTTACATTATCTCTTATATATAACTGAACAACCTCTTCACCATCATAATTGCCACTGTTCAAAACAGTACAATTAATTAAAACCTTATCTTTTTCAACATTAATATCCAGGTTACTGTACTCAAATTCTGTATAGCTCAATCCGTACCCAAACGCATAAAGGGGCTGACTCAGCTCTTCAACATAATTAGCCTGCCTGCCCAAAGAGTAATATACAGGCAGCTGTCCAAC
>CAZYNA010000012.1:16655-19276 GCA_964648775.1 uncultured Proteiniphilum sp.
AGAATATTCGCAACCGCAATATCTATATCTTCGGTCGTCACCAGCCCTTCATCCCACGCCTGTTTAAGATTTCTTCCGTAAGCATTACCGCCTAAGTCCGCATCAACCCCTGCTTTCAGTGCCAAAACAGCAGCATGTTTCACAGTTGGAGCTACCCTATGAACGCCCGCAATACCTTCTATACTGCCTAAGTCAGAAAAAACAAAACCATTAAATCCCCACTGTTCACGATATATATCCCGCAGCAGATACCTGTGAGCCGTGGCTGGCACGCCGTCTACAGAATTATAGGAAGTCATTGTCGTCTTCACTCCTGCCTCAGCTGCCTTTTTAAATGGCATCAAGTGATCAGCAAAAAGATCCCTCATACCGATATTTGAGGGCTGACCGTTATGCCCTCCCGCTGGAACTCCATATGCAGCAAAATGCTTTGGTGTTGAGTACAGATTTTTGGAGTAATCACTGCCATCACCCTGCATACCTTTTATAAATGCAACACCCAGCTCTGAGGTAAGAAACGGATCTTCGCCAAAAGTCTCTTCCACTCTCGACCATCTCAATTCTCTCGCTAAATCCAAAATGGGTCCATAACCAATATGTGCGCCTTGCAAACGAGCTTCAACTGCAATCACTTCCGCCATTTGCTCAATCAGTTCGGGGTTCCATGTACTGCCCTGCCCAAGACCGGCAGGAAAAACAGTTGTTCCTATAGCCATGTGCCCATGCATGCACTCCTCAGCAAAAAACATCGGAATGCCCATCCTTGTGTTCTCAACAACATACTTCTGCAATTCATTAAGTGCTTTCGCTGCAAGCTCCGGATGAAGTCCCGTTTCCAAAGTTTTCTGAGTCCACGGATCTGCTCTCAGTGTTGCCCAAAAGCCTCCAAGTGGCATTGACTGCATCCTCTCTTTAAAGATGTCTGAAGGCACAACGGTCTGGTCATCTATCTTTTCATACATCTCCCATCCGGTTGGATAGCACAACTGACCAATCTTCTCTTCAATTGTCATGCGGCTTATCAAATCGCCAACCCTCTCTTCAACCGGTGCTGATGCGTCTTTGTATGCCTCCTGCGCCAGAGATGTCTGCAAGGCAAAAAACAGACCAAAAACGGATATCACCAAAACAATCTTACTCATAGCTAATTCTCAGTTTTAAATGAAAAGACAAGCGGTAGGTTATCCGGATTCTTCACCTTTGGCAGCGTTACAATCGTTTTATTTCCCTCAACCTTCCATCTCGCATTCTTCTTTGTCTGCAACGAAACAACTTTACTCCCTTTATGAGGAGTGTTACCTTCCCACTCTATCGTGGCAGGCATCGCGGTTCCCTCTTCAGGAATATAATGAGCATAAATTGTTTTGTTATCCTTACTTGCGGTAAACCATACATTGCCACTATTGTAGTCAGACGTTATGCGCGTATTATAAATTCCTTCACCGTTTACTTCGAGCCAATCACCAATTCCGTTAAGAATCTCTTCAACTTCGGGCTGAATAATTCCTTCGGGGGTGGGACCAACACCAAGCAGAAGGTTACCTCCCTTTGCAGTAATTTCAATGAGAGATGCTATTACTTCGGCGGGCGACTTAAATTTTGCGTCGGGTATCCATCCCCAATCGCTGCTTAAAGGAATACAGCTTTCCCACGGGTAAGGTAGTTGTTCATCAGGAATTGATCTTTCGGGCGTTTGATAGTTTTCATATTTCCCTCTGATTGTGCGGTCAACAATCAATATATCCGGCTGATTAGCCCTGGTCATTCCCGCAATTCTATCCATATCAATATCTTGTCGCGAGGGAGCAACCCAGCCTCCATCAAGCCAAAGAATATCAATCTCGCCATAACCGGTCATCAGTTCCTGAATCTGGTTGAAAGTGAAATCCTTAAACTTCTCCCATCTCTCAGGATGACGTTCTATTCTGTAGTTTACATTTCTGTTGGGAGTGGCAAAATAGTCCCACCAATAGTACTGACTATGCCAGTCGGGTTTAGAAAAATAAGCACCCACCATAAAGTCTTTCTTCCTGAACGATTCAAATACATGTTTTGCAACATCTGCTTTAGGATGGTCTTTAAAGGGACCGTTTGCAATCGAAAAATCGCTCTCTTTCGTATCAAACATATTAAACCCATCATGGTGCTTTGTAGTAAATATTGCATATTTCATTCCGGCATTCTCCATAATATTACTCCACTGATCCGGATCAAAGTCGATGGGGTTAAACTCATCTTTCAACCCCCAATACCATCTTTTATACTCCTCATAATTATATGTAGTATCCCTTGGTATCCAATCGACATCCTCTGAGCAAATCGACCACGACTCAACTATTCCCGGAACAGAGTATAGTCCCCAGTGAAAAAGCACTCCAAACTTAAGGTCCTGCCACTCATCAAGTTTCTCTAAAACATTTTCTTCTTCCGGCCACACATATCCTCTCGACTGTTCATGTACAAAGCCTTGCTGAGGGTATAGTGCTATCGAAAGTAGTATCCCTGACAATATTAAAACCAATCTGTTTTTAAGCATAATTCAAGTGTTATAAAAAATCTAATTCTGCAATAGTAATTATATCATCACCTGCAGCAGCTTCTGTAGCCACAACACGCACAAA
>CAZYNA010000012.1:19376-29793 GCA_964648775.1 uncultured Proteiniphilum sp.
GCCATTGAGGCTGCTCTTCTGTTTATCTCACTGCTCACATCAACCAGCTCCCATCCTATCTTAGCTATTCCAAACTCTTCACTATGAACAGCACCTTTAATGTCATTATTAAATGAAACTGCTTTTAAGGTATTGTATTCAACTTTAACCGGCTCTTCATATCTACTTGAGTTTTGGGTTGGCTCCGATCCGTCAAGAGTATAAAAAATCTCAAATCCTGTATTCAGGTTACCTGCAGCATTCTCTCCATGCGGATTCCAGTTGAATACTGTTTGCTGAGGTGCAATTGTTACAAAACCTTCCATATCGCGGGTAAATTCAAGCTGAGGTGGACGGGTTACGTAGTAATGAGCGGAAACATGACTAATGGCGGGGTCTAATCTCGACTCCAATATTCTTATTCTTATTTTTTCTGTTGTAACTTCCGGAAATCGTAAAATCCTCTTATATCCTATATTTGTAGCTTCCGCAATCTCTGTCCATTTATTATCAATCCACGCGTCCACAGCATGCTTCTCAACTCTCTCACCATGAGTGCCGATAGATTCCTGTATCATCAGCCTGTTTATTGTTAAAGCATCATTCAGAGTGATTATAACCTCACTATTATCGTTATCCATTAAAATATACGTATCCGGATTATTATCCAACAGCTGCACAGGTCCTTCAGCACCATTAAGTAAATCAACATCATATGTTCCTCTGATACGTTTACCAACTTCTTCCAAAACCTCAACATCTCTTGGCGAAAACAATCCTTCCCTGTTTGGAGGAATATTTAAAAGAAATATTGAGTTTCCTCCCACAGAACGTTCGTAAATATCAAATACATCATCGGCACTTCTCACCTTCTGATTTGTATCATCTCTGTAGAACCAACCCTCACGAATTGATGTATTAGTTTCGGCAGGCTGATAGTGAAGGTAAGTTCCGTTATACAAAACTTCACGAGAACCAAGATCCATTTCTGTCATATCACGAAACTCGGTAGCAAAATTAGGGTCCTCTTCATAATTAACAACATTCCATTCGGTATCACGTGTTCCACCTGCTTCATTGCCGCACCAACGGATATCCTCACGGCCAAATATCACTGCCTTTGGCGCTAGTGTTCTAATAAGCTCTCTCCAGGCTGTATAATTATATGTTTGCCCTCCCTTTCTTTTCGGATGAGCTCCATCAAACCATACTTCATGAATTTCTCCGTACTCTGTCAGAATTTCAAATAGCTGATTGAGGAAATATTCATTATAATCATCAACAACAAACTCAAATTTAGTTTTATTCTCAAAAGGTCTTCCAGGTACCTCACGCGGAATAGTACGTTTTGTGTATTCACTTAAATTGCCGTAAAGTCCTTCGGGGTTCTCAATCTGAAAGAGATCGGCCGGCGACATGTATATGCCAAGCTTTAAACCATATTTTTTGCACGACTCCGAAAGCTCCCTCAGGATATCGCCATGTCCATCAAGATAACCGCTCGACATAACACCATGGTCGGTATATCGACTCTGCCATAATACAAATCCATCATGATGTTTCACCGTTATAATAACCATCTCCATACCCGCCGCTTTCATTGCACGACACCATTGATCGGTATCAAGATTCTTAAGATCAAATATTGCCGGATCTTCCATTCCATCACCCCACTCTTTCCGGGTAAAGGTATTCGGCCCAAAATGAATAAATGCAATAAACTCATTTCTTAAAGCATCAAGCTGATTGCTTGTAGGAATAACATGTGCAGCCTTTTCAATGATAACCTCTTTGCTGTCACCTTCTTCAATCTTAATTGTATTATTGGTTAAAATATTACTCTGAGCACTGACACTCAATGATAAAATTAAAACCCCTAATGTAAAAAGTACTTTTTTTCTCATTCTTCAATCTTCAACTTATAATCCAACTTATCTATTTCAATCTGATAAAAATAGGCTTTTTAATTAAAACATTCTACAGTATGCTTAATAAAAGAAATCAGATATACAGAAGCAGTATATCTGATTTCTAAATAAACTTATAAATATTACATATTAGGTCCTTCTCCCCATTGCGGAGAACCGATATCCTGCCAGATTCTTTCCGAATTCAGAATTGTTCCCGAACCAACTGATAATCCCTGACTACTATATGAATTTATCAAAATATCATACATTAAATCAGTAGGCGAAGGCTGGTTCAACGCCATACGGCGAGGTATAGCTGAAGTAGGCACCTGCGAATAGGTCATTCTCGGAAACAGATCCGATTCAATAATCGGCACTCCCGATCTTCTGGCAGTTGTATACTGATCAATCGGCTGCATTGAGAAATGAAGGATCTGCTGTAAATAAACCTTTTCCAGATCAAGTGCAACATCACCTGTCAACTGATAGTCTTCATTAGACATCATTGTTTCAATCTCTCCTGCAACAAGTTCAATACTCTTTTCGTGCGGATCATAATTCCCATATGTAGTTCCATAATAAGGGATCCTGTTATTTGCGGCCAGTCTGTCGTAATTTTGCACAGAAGCTTCAAGTGCACGATTAAAGTATGTTTCAGCACTTGCCGGAAGGCTTGCGCCCAACAAAGCAAATTCTGCCAGATAGAGATTTACTTCTGCAGATGACATATAAATACCCCACCAGGGGATATCCTCAGTATCACGAATTGCCTGATCACCCGGAATAATCGGGTAAGAGAAGTCAATTCTTCCGTACAACATCTCTGTCTGATACATAGAGTAAGGGCGATAGGTATGATTTTCGTCGTACCTGCTTCTTACAGTATAGTTAAACCAATCGCCATATAAACCAGCTTGCTGTCCTGCATTAAATTCCAGAGGAAGTCCGTAGTAACGAACCCATGGCTCGCCGGCACCCTTCCATCCTATAAACTGGTATACACCCTCAGAGTCAATTTCATAATCAACATTCTCCATTATAAAATGAGGAACATCATCCTGTCTTTCAGCATCAAAAAAGAGCTGTACAACCTTAGAGTTCCAGTGGTTTTTTCCGAAAATAAAACGTACTCTCGGGTCACGGTTCTCAACCATGAAATCAATCATTGTTATTGAGCCTCCAACAGTCTGCAGAACAGCGTTATTAAAGTTGTAAACATAATCATTGTTAGTTGTACTGCTTGTTGCTTTATTAAACAGAAAATCCTCCGACTGATTACTTATTACACCAACAGGTGAAGTTGCAACCTGATTAGCAATTTGTAATGCCCTGGAACGATCTTTATTAATCAAACGAGCTGCAATCTTCAGTTTTAGTGAATTGGCCAGTTTAGCCCAGTTATCGGTATTTCCACCATATACCTGATCTTGTGCTGCCAAAAACACCTGATCTGTAGCTGTAGTCATCACCTGAATATCATTATCCAGATTAGTAAGCCATAAATTATACAGATCTTCCACCCTGTCGTATTTAGGAGTCAAAGTTCCTCCATGAGCAGCTTGTGCAGCTTCAGTATAAGCTATATCACCTGTAAAATCAGTATCATATATACCCATATAAATACTTAGCACATCCAGAGCCGCTGCATATTGCGCATATTTGGCACTCTCTTCTTCGGGCATAATTGATCTTACATATGCCAACTCATTTGCATATTTCAATACATCTATCGACTTAAAACTCTGTGCTGGTGCTCCATCAGCCAAAGTTGAAGTTACACCACCTGTTGAAACCGCTGTTTGCACCCACTGAAATATTTCAGATGCATTATAAAACCAATACAGATAATCTTGAGGTTTGAATTCCAAAACCGCCTGAGCAAAAATAAACGAAGGGTTTCCACTTGTTATGGTTGCCTGATCTGTATTTACTTCGGCAAAGTCATCTTTACAACTTGTACTGTATAAGAGTATTGACATTGCCGCAAGAATTATTGTCAAATATTTTATTTTTTTCATCGTAATTTAAATTATTGTTGTTATCTAAATCGAACAAGTTAATTAACATCATCAGAAACTAACATTTACAGTAAAAGCAAAACTTGATGTTACCCCCTGAAAACTACGAACGCGAAACTCAGCAGCGGCTGTACCACTCACAGATTCCGGATTCTCACCGTTTGGCATACTGTTCAATAAATATCCCAGATTGTATCCCGACAGAACCAGATTAATATTATTAACGCTCAATCTCTGGCTAACTGCTGTTGGAACTCTATAGCTTAAAGAAACATTTCTAAGAGCGATATAATTTAGCTCAGTTACCCAATCTTCTGATACAACTCCATAATTTCTACCTGCCATTGTCCATGCGTTATTTCTGTATGTCCATGCAGATGAATGCGTAGGCTCTATAACACCTTTATTGATAAGTTCCTGATACGATTCACCAATTTGTGAAACACCGCCACTTCCTACTGTGTATTTAGTTCCGTCGGCCTGTGAGATAGAAGTACCACTTTCAATTACACCCTCCGGCACAATACCGTCGTGATATGTAATATTGTCGAACTTAGATGTCCATGTAAGACCGCCATGTCCCGGTGCCCCATAGAGCGATCTTTCTGTAAAACCATACGCAGTTCCGTAACGTGAGTTATATGACGCAACAGTCCCTCCAAAACGCATATCAAGACCAACGCTCAGTGTCAAATTCTTATAAGTAATATCTGTAGAGAGCGACCCAAGGAAATCAGGCACCATAGAACCTATTTCTACAATTTGTGTCTCATCACGCAACAGGTGTGCGCGTCTTGATGCATCTGTCCATACAAGATATGGCAAGCCGGATGATTCATCAATCTTTGTTTCACTGTCTGTCATAAGTGTTCCGTAAGCAGAGCCAACTTTTGCAACTGATCCAATACGGTAGTTACCGTAGGCGATATCTCCATTTAACGGAATATAATCAGCTACATTCTCGTGAAGCGAAATAATCTTATTATCGTTTCTTGTGTATGTCAAACCAACATTCCACTCCCAGTCGTTTGTTCTTACAGGAACAAGATTTGCTGCAATCTCAATCCCTTTATTTTGAATATTACCGGCATTAATTAGCTGCTGGCTTCTTCCTGAAAGGTAAGGAATTGATATTTGCATAATCTGATCATACGTATTTTCCTTATAATAGGTTAAGTCGATTCCAAAGCGATTGTCAACAAAACGCCAATCCAATCCAACTTCCCAGGCTTTCTTACGCTCAGGTCTCAGGTCGAGTGCATTCATAACCGAAGGAATTGACAATCCATAATAGTTAGTATTATTCAACGAGTGAGATGTAAGTGAGTATGCCGAGTTGATTGTATAAGGACTGGTGTCATTACCTACCTGTGCCCATGATGCTCTGACCTTTGCAAATGATATCCACGAAGGAAGTTCATCACGGAAAGACTGTGTAATCAGCCAAGATCCGTTTATTGATGGATAGAAGTATGAGTGTGTTCCGGTTCCATCGCTGTAAACGAGTGACGACGACCAGTCGTTTCTACCTGTAACATCCACAAAAACCTGATCTCTCCAGCTTGCACCTGCCTGAAAAGCAACTGAAAGCATCTTTTTTGTATCAGATATTAATGCTGAGAAAATAGGCGTATTTCTTGAGTTATTGATGAAGAACTGATTTGGCACAACCAAACCACCTTCTGTATTCATTCTTTGTGATTGATAGAAGTTTTCGTAATACTCCCCACGAAGGAATCCGTTAAAATTCCAATCGCCAATAGTCTTATTCACAAGGAAATTGGCGTTAAGGTTAGTTTGTTCCTTAGCATTAAGGCTCATTTCATAATAACCTGAAGGTACACCTATATCACTGCTGGCTTCTTTTGCTTCATATCTGGTATAGTAGTAGTTGTAACTACCTGTAGTCCTGAATTTCAGCCAGTCGAGAAGATCAATTTCAAGCTCAACTACAGGACGAACAGCTGTTTCTTTCTGTTCATATCTGTTTTCATACAATGTCCACCATACACTTCTACCCGGCATGTTTGCATACTCATCATTATAAGCTGCACTTGCCAGACCCATTGTACCCAAATACTTATTCTTTGAATAGTTAGGATCATAAGAACGCCCCCAATTACCACTTACAAAGTTTTCACCAATATTTCTGAGTGGGTTCTTTGGCATAGAGTTAGCAAAAGATAAACTCACATCCAGCTTTATCTTATCTGTAATTTTGTGAGTTGCTTTACCCAGAAAAGATAGACGCTGGAACTCATTATTTGGCAATATACCTGTTGCATGTTTATATGATAATGAAGTGTAAAACGTTGTTTTGTCATTACCTCCGTTTATTGCAATATTTGTATTTGTATTGAATCCGGTGGAATAAGCATCTTTAAAGTTGTTCTCAACTGCCTCATAGGGTCTGAAAGTTCCATCATAATACTCAACCTGGCGACCATCGAACTGGGGTCCAAAACTCATTCCTCTGTTGGGCAGCAACGAAAAATCTCCTTCGCTATTCAACTGATACTGACGATAATTATCGTGAATGTAGTAATTACCATTTTCATCTGTCTCGCCATAATTTACGTTTGCAGCCAACATACCATTACCAAATACATTCTGCAATCTTGGAGCAGAAGTAACAGCATCAATTCCAAGTGTTTGAGACACTTGAATTCCTAAACCTTGTGAAGCCCTGCCACTTTTTGTTGTAATAACTACTGCGCCGTTCAATCCTCGTGAACCATACAAAGCTGTTGCCGCAGCACCTTTCAACACAGACACTGTTTCAAAATCGTCAGGGTTAAGATTCTTCAACTCATTTCCATAGTCCTTTGGCTCCGAATCCCAGTCGGGGTTTCCTTCCTTTATATCGTTAGATAGTATTATTCCATCAACAACATAAATAGGCTGGTTATTTTTACCTAAGGTTGAAGCTCCTCTGATAAGTATTTTAGAAGATCCAAATAATCCACCGTCTGAACCCGAGATCTCAACACCTGCTACCTTACCCTGAAGAGCTGCAACAGGGTTAATCAGATTGGTATTCAAATCGTCACCCTTAAGCTCTGTCATGGCATAACCAAGAGCTTTTGCCGAACGTTTCATACCAAGTGCGGTAACAACTACCTCGTCAAGTACTTCTGTATCGTATTCAAGTACAATGTTTACTTCTTCTCTTCCATTAACCGGAACAGATTGAGTAATCATTCCCACATAACTAAATTGCAATGTTGCATTAGAAGGCACATTGCTGATAGTGTACCTACCGTCGATATCGGTAACTGTACCATGCGTTGCATCTCCCTGCACAATTACTGTAGCTCCGATTACCGACTCATAATTCGGGTCGGTAATAGTTCCGCTAACTGTAATGTTTTGTGCAAAAAGTCCAATAGATACTATCCACAATCCTGCGAATAGTACTCCTTTTAAAATAAATGATTTCACATTTTTCATTACTTTAATTTGTTTAGGCATTAAAAATAGATAAGTTTAGTTTTTACTAAATTAAAATTCGTATTTTATTCTTACTTATAAATAGGACCAAAGTTTTTACAGGCTCTGTAATCAGCACCCTCTTTGTCCATACCAAAAGCATTCCATGCAGAAGGACGGAACATTTCATCTTCCTCAACATTGTGCATACAAACCGGTATGCGCAATATTGAAGCAAGTGTTATTAAATCCTGACCGATATGACCGTGACTGATTGCACCATGATTGGCACCCCAGTTATTCATTACCGAATATACATTCTTAAACGGACCGCTACCTGTAAGCCTGGGAGCAAACCAGGTTGTTGGCCATGTCCTGTCGGTTCGATTATTAATAATATCATGAACTTCAGGATCAATATCAACTGTCCAGCCTTCAGCTATTTGCAGTACCGGCCCTACACCATCTACCAGGTTCAGTCTGCACATAGTAACAGGCATACCCCCCTCCGAAAGGAATGTTGAGGAGTAGCCTCCACCTCTGAAATAGTCTCTGTTTGCAGGCGACCAGGTGGTTGCTTCAAGACAAGTTTTAACCTCATCTTCATTTATATTCCATGGCTCTTTCATCGCAGGCTCACCATTAAGTCTCTGTTTACCTGTAGCATCAAGTGTGGTTGCACCTGAATTAATCAAGTGGATAATTCCATTTGCTGCTTTACCGGTAAGTTCTTTTCCTGTAACACGTTTCACAGATTCCGGACTCCAATATGTACGAACATCAGAAAAGATCTGAGCCTTATTTGTCAACAAATGCCCAAACAGCATCGAAACACCATTGAGTGAATCATTTTCTGTAGCTACCATATAAGCTCTGCGGATTCCGTTCCAGTCGAATGAGCTGGTTAATATTGTTTCACTAAAATCACCGTTAGGTAAAAAGTCGGTCCATTGACGCTGACCCTGGAAACCACCCACAATTGCGTTGTGGCCAATAGCTTCTTCTTTAAAACCCATCTCTTCAAGTTTAGGATTACCCAGCATTAAGTCGCGGATAATGATTGTCATTTTCACCACAAATTCCCAATCCTGATCCTTTTCTTCTCGACTTTTTTGTTTTTCAGAGCGATTAAAATCTTCTCCTTCATTTACTTTGCAATATTTCTCTGTCCATGCCATTGCTCTTTCAAACTCCTCATGGTCATAAATTCCCTCCTCAATCCTGCGAAGAATTTCTGTTGAATCTACCGACTCATTTCGCATTCCAAGATATTTCTGGAAGAAATCAGGATTAACCATAGAACCGGCAATACCCATACATGTACCGCCTATTGCGAGGTAAGACTGCCCTCTCATTGTAGCAACAGCCTGGGCTGCCCGTGCAAATCTCAGCAACTTAACCTTCACATCTTCAGGAATGCTGTTGTCCGTAACATCCTGCACTTCCTCTCCATATATACCAAATGCAGGCAATCCCTTCTGAGAGTGACTTGCCAAAACAGCTGCAAGGTAAACCGCGCCGGGACGCTCCGTTCCGTTAAAGCCCCATACAGCTTTAGGATAATGCGGGTTCATATCCATTGTCTCCGAACCGTAATTCCAGCTTGAGGTTACAGTTATTGTTGATCCTACTCCCTCACGCTCGAATTTCTCAGCGCAAGCTGCGCTTTCGCCAACTCGACCAATTGTGGAGTCTGCAATTATGCATTCAACCGGACTTCCATCAATGTTTTTTAAATTAGTTTCGATTAACTCGGCAACTGATCTTGCCAAACTCATAGTTTTCTCTTCAAGGCTCTCTCTTACGCCTCCTTGGCGTCCGTCAATTGTGGGACGAATGCCAATCTTTGGAAATTTTTTCATGTTTATTTTTTTACTATTATTATTTAGTATTTTCAATTTTAGTCAATCTATCTGTTCTGATATTGTGGCAGGGAACACTTTTTTTTCTCAATAAGGACTAGACCTAAAATGATCCTCTCTTCTTAATAATTGTTGGTAGATTTTTTGTTACAGCCTGATCTTTTAATATAAAATCTGCAGCAAGATTAGCCATCTCCTGCCAATCTATCCCAATACTCGATATTCCATTACCCACAATCTCATAAAACGGGTTCTCATTATATGCCAGCAATCCGTAGTCCTCACCGGGATTAACTCCGTCAGAGTAACCTTTTTTTACAATCTTAACCACATCCTCCTGTTTTATTACCAGGTAAAAGCAGTTGTTCATTATGGGAGTTATATCCGTAATTTCATCCAGAATACCACACTCAAAATCGTTGTCAATACAAAATTTAATGAAAGCAGACTTACTACTTCTCGGATGCTTATGAAACTTATTCAATACAAAAATCAGCTTCCTGTATTTCTTTACATCCTCCTTAATCGACTGTAATGCAGTATACAAGCCATTATCAAAACTCTGACAAATATATGAGTATCCACTTTTCTCAAAGTTCCCAAAATCAAGCAACAACAGTTTTTTCTTGTCAATCTTTAAAAGTGAATCAGAAAATTTCTCATTATCGTAGTTCATCACCAAATAGCTATTGAAATGGCCGGCCGACTCATTAATAATATTATTAAACAGATGTTCGTTATACTGATGAAACCAAAGGTCGATTTTATATGATTTGGGCAACTTTTCCACCAGAGTAGCATGCAATACCTCCTTAAATGGAGAGTATTCATCTAAAAGCAGTAAAATATTTTTGGTTTTTGAGGAAACATAATAGTTTTTACCATGAACAGCATCAATAATACCTCTGGAGCGTAAATCAGAAAGTGCTTTATACACAGTATCCCTTGACACAGAGAACTCTCTGCTCAAGTAATTAATTGAAGGTATTTTATCTCCAACATTTAATTCATGTGTGGAAATACTTTCCTGAATATATTCGGCCAACTGCTGAACTTTGGTTTGCTTTCCATTAAATCTCAACTTTTCCATTTGGTAGTCAACATAGAAATTTTAATCAATTTTCAACTGTGCTGTTCTGTGCTGTGCTGACGCAAAATTAGTAGGTTAATTTTAATTTAAAGAGTGTTTTCATATGTTATACAACATGTTTATTGGTGT
>CAZYNA010000012.1:29893-38756 GCA_964648775.1 uncultured Proteiniphilum sp.
CAAAACTGATTTAGAAATAATATCCATATATTTGTAAATAATGTCAAAAACTACAGTTATTAAATCAATTTATCGACTGCGATGATTTGTCATAACCCGTAAGTTTGTAAACCATTTTACTCAATCATGAACAAAGAACAAATAAAATATCATCTTGCCATTGATATCGGTGCCGGTAGCGGCAGAGCTATTCTGGGTACAATAAATAATGACCGTATAAAACTTAAAGAGATAGCACGTTTTGAGAACCCTTTGATTCAAATAAATAATCACACATACTGGGATCTCTTATATTTATATGATCAAATTACTAAGTCGGTACATGAAGCCAAACAACAAGGCTATAAAGTGTCATCATTAGGAATAGATACATGGGGTGTTGATTTTGTATGCTTTGGTGCAGACGGTAAGCCTCTTAGAATGCCATCGAGTTATCGCGACATATCTACTTTTGGTGCACCGGAACGATTCTACTCCAAAATCTCTAAGGAAGAACTTTACAGGAAAACAGGAATTCAGATAATGAATTTCAATTCTCTTTTTCAACTTGATACACATCTTCATGAAAATTCATCAATATATCCTGTAATTGATAAGGTTTTGTTTATGCCTGATGCTTTGTCGTATTTGCTAACAGGAAAAATGGTTACTGAATACACTATTGCATCTACATCTCAGATGATTGATCCATACTCCAGAGAGTTTGATGAGGAACTCCTTGAGAAGATAGAACTTACAAAGGATAATTTTGCTCAAATTGTTTATCCGGGGACGGAGATAGGAAAGTATTCTGATGTTTCGGTAATTGCTGTTGCCGGCCACGACACTGCATCTGCGGTTCTTGCCACTCCGGCTGAAAATAAAAATTTTGCATACATCAGCTCTGGCACCTGGTCCCTTATGGGAATCGAAACAAAACATCCTGTGATAAATGATGATGCCTACAACCTTAACTTCACTAATGAAGGTGGTGCCGACGGATCAATCAGGCTTCTTAAAAACATATGCGGCATGTGGCTCATTGAAAAATGTAAAAAAGAATGGGAATATGAAAAGCCGGTTACATATAGTGAGATAGTAGCTGAAGCAGAGGCTTCAAAACCATTCACATGCTTCATAAACCCTGATTCTTCATGTTTTGCAAACCCGGACTCAATGATAATTACTATACAGAAATATTGCAAAGAAACTGATCAGGTTATACCTGAAACAATTGGTGAAATTGCAAGATGTATCTATGAAAGCCTTGCCTTCAGATACAAGCAGGTACTTCAAGATTTACAGAAGCTTTCGGATCATCCTGTTAACACACTTCATATTATTGGTGGAGGTTCGAAAAATAATATGCTTAACCAATTTACGGCAAACGCTATAGGGATGAACGTTATTGCGGGGCCTTCGGAGGCAACAGCAATGGGAAATATTATGATGCAGGCAAAGGCGTCGGGGCTGGTTAAGGATAAAAAACAAATTCGTGAAATTGTACGTAATTCAACCAGCCTTGAAACTTTCGAACCGGTTGAAACTGAATTGTGGAATAATAACTATATGAATTATATAAAAGTGTTTAAAAATAAAACATAGTATCTGAGAAATAAATATAAACTTGATAACATATTAGACTATGAAAGATGAACAGATCTTAAAAGCATATGAAAATGCTAAGAAGCAGTATGCAGCATTGGGTGTTGATGTAGATAACGCGGTTGCAAAATTAAAAGATGTCTCTATATCAATTCATTGCTGGCAAGCTGATGATGTGATTGGATTTGAAAATCCGGATGGGGAGCTGACAGGTGGGATTCAAACTACGGGTAATTTCCCCGGGAAAGCGCGAACAATTGAAGAGCTGAAAATGGATCTTGAAAAGGTACTGACACTAATTCCGGGTAAACACAGAATTAGTCTGCATGCTACTTACGGCGACTTTGGCGGTGAATTTGTAGATAGAGATGAGATTGAGACAAAGCATTTCCAGAGCTGGATTGACTGGGCCAAAGAAAAGGGGGTTAAAATCGACTTCAACTCAACTTTTTTCTCACATGAAAAGAGCAATAATGGCTACTCGCTTTCTGACTTCGACCCTGAAATAAGGAATTTCTGGAAAGAACATCTCCGCAGGTGCAGAAGGATTGCAGCCGAAATAGGAAAACAGCAGGGTGATGCCTGTGTCCATAATATATGGATTCATGATGGTGAAAAAGATAAAACGGTAAGCAGATATGAGCACAGGAAACTACTTAAAGAGTCGCTGGATGAAGTTTTCTCCGAAAAAATAAGTACAGAATATCTTAAAGATTGCCTTGAGTGTAAGCTTTTTGGAATTGGAAGTGAGAGTTATGTAGTTGGATCTCATGAGTTTTACATGGGATATACAGTTGCAAACAATATGATGCTGACTCTTGATGCAGGCCATTTCCATCCTACCGAAAGTATAGCCGACAAACTTTCCTCAATGCTACTCTTTGTTCCGGAACTGAATTTGCATGTAAGTCGCCCCGAACGTTGGGACAGCGACCATGTGGTTATACTAAATGACGACTTACAGGCAATTACACAAGAAATTATTCGCTCCGGACACATGGATAGAATTAATATCGGACTTGACTATTTCGATGCTTCTATAAATAGAGTTGGTGCATATGTAGTTGGAATTCGTGCTACACAAAAAGCTTTACTCTTAGCTCTGCTTGAACCAATTGAGACTCTAAGAAAGTACGAAAAGAATGATAAGAACTTTGAGCGAATGGCTTATCTTGAGGAGCTGAAAGCATTACCATGGAGTGCAGTCTACAACTATTTCTGTGAGCAACAGGGGGTTGCAATAGGTGAAGCCTATATTAAGGACATTCAGGAATATGAAGAGCAGGTAACCTCTAAACGAGCATAACGATGAATACCCTTATAGGTTTATTGATAATAGCAGTGGGGAGTATGGGCCAGTCGAGCTCATACGTCCCCATTAACAAAATAAAGGATTGGTCGTGGGAAAATTTCTGGCTTACTCAAGGGATTTTCGCATGGCTTATATTCCCATTTTTGGGTGCCTTGCTTGCTCTGTCACTACCTGAAATGATAGAGGTTTACAGTGCTAACTCTTCAGCTTCGTTACAGGCAATCGGATATGGAATGTTGTGGGGTGTGGGCGGACTCACATTCGGACTAAGCATGCGGTTTCTTGGAATTGCATTGGGACAATCTGTGGCACTGGGCACGACCGCCGCTCTTGGCACATTAATTCCTGCGTTAATATCGGGTGACCTCTTTTCACCAAAGGGCTTAATTCTGCTTTTGGCTGTGGCTGTTACACTGGTAGGAATTTCAATCGTTGGATACGCCGGAAGTCTCAGGTCAAAAAATATGACAGAAGAGGAGAAGAGAAAAGCTATAAAAGATTTTGCATTGAAAAAAGGACTTCTTATAGCGTTACTATCCGGTGTTATGAGCGCCTGCTTTAACCTGGGTCTCAATGCAGGTATACCGATAAGAGAGGCCGCAGTTACCGGAGGTGCTTCAGATCTTTTTGCTCAGAATCCTGTAACACTTCTTGTTACCTCGGGAGGTTTTATAACAAACCTTGTTTACTGCTTGTATATGAATCGTAAAAACAAAACAGGCAGTGAGATAAGACGTTCATCAGGCTCTGTTTTGGCGAATAATATTCTGTTTTGCGCGTTGGCGGGATTACTTTGGTATTCTCAATTCTTCGGATTAGGAATGGGACAAAGCTTCTTTGAACCGGACAGCGTAATGATGGCCTTTTCGTGGAGTATATTGATGTCGTTAAATGTTGTATTCAGCAATGTATGGGGTATAATACTAAAGGAGTGGAAAGGGGCAGGAAAAAAGGCTGTTACATTCCTTGCTATTGGTATGGCGATACTGATATTCTCATTGATTATTCCTAATTTGTTTTGATAAAACAGTTATCAATTATTATAGCCGGATAAGATGAAAACAAAAGAGTTGATGAGAATTGTGTTATATTTTGATAATTCAGTATATTTACACTAATAATTATGTGCTTTTGAAAATACAAACTGAATAACCATGAGATATAATGATTTTAGCATCGACTTCAAGTATCTACTTGTTAGTGAAAGGGATAAAAAATTCGGACTTACAGTTAATACCGTTGGCTTTCAACCAATAACTCAAAATGTGCCATATCCTTCAATAAAACACCCGGAAAGCTATTATTTCAATCCGGAAAAGGGTAGAATTCTAACTGAGTATCAAATAGTGTATATAAGCAAAGGAAAAGGTACATTCAACTCGGTATCCACAAAGAAAGTAAATATCTCAAAAGGGCAGGTTTTTTTGCTGTTCCCGAATCAGTGGCACACCTATTGTCCTTTGAAAGAAACAGGTTGGAATGAGTATTATATTGGTTTTGAGGGTGAGATTATTGATAAAATAGTAGAGCATGGGTTTATATCACCACATCATCAAATTCTTGATATTGGCGTAAACGAAGAACTTGTTCAACTCTTTTCAACAGCAATTAAAGTTGCAAAGGAGGACAAAACAGCTGCTCAGCAAAATCTTTCAGGAATTGTTTTTAATATTTTAGGAAGTATTTTATCGCTTGCGCAAAACAAGAATTTCGAAACCAAAGAATCTGCTCAAAAAATTGAGCGCGCAAAGGTGATAATGCTTGAAAACATCCACAAGGACATTGATATTAAAGGTATTGCCAGAAATCTTGGTATTAGCTATTCTCTTTTTAGAAAAGAGTTTAAGGAATATACCGGATATGCTCCTGCTCAGTATTTTCAGGAACTGAAGTTACGAAGGGCTAAAGAACTACTTGCGGAGACCAATCTTCCAATAAAAGAGATTTCATACGAATTGAATTTTAGCTCATATGAGTATTTTCTCTCTTTTTTCAAAAAGCGGGTTGGATATACACCAACGGAGTACAGGAATTTGGGAAGGATTACATAGGGTTAATAAAGCACTAAATAAAAATAAACATGGGTCGATATTTTATATATACACTTATTTCTATATTTTTTGCAAGCAGTCTTGCAGCACAAGAATATTTATCGGAAAAGAGCTTTCAAGGACAACTTGTGAAAGATGAAATAACAAGAGCATACTTAACTCCGGTTAATATTATCTGGCAATCGGATAATCAAAATAAAAATATAAAAAACTCTCAAGCCTTACTTACTCCATTTGACGGACAGTTGACGACCAGTGGCGAGGGGATGTGCGTACTCAGGTCTGATAATGAAAACAGCGCATCTGTAATACTCGACTTTGGAAAAGAGATCTATGGAGGCATAGAAATAGCAGGAGCTATAAGAGAAGACAAAAGACCATTAAAAATTAGAGTTAGATTAGGGGAATCTGTTACTGAAACGATGAGTGACTGCATTGACAACTCCGTACCGGGAATGGGCTCTGCTACAAACGACCATACTTTGCGTGATTTTACAATTGAAATCCCATGGTTAGGAACAGTGGAGGTAGGTAGTTCAGGGTTTCGTTTCGTAAGAATTGACCTTTTGGACCAGGATGTTGACTTACCTATTCGCTCTGTACGTGGTATACTAAGATATAGAGATATACCATATTTAGGATCGTTTAACTCAAGTGACGACAGGTTAAATGAAATATGGGATACTGGTGCATATACTGTTCATTTAAATATGCAGGAGTATTTGTGGGACGGCATAAAAAGAGACAGACTTGTTTGGCTGGGTGATGTACACCCTGAAGTGATGACAGTTAATAATGTTTTTGGAGATAGTGAAGTTGTTAGAAAAAGTCTAGACTTTGGAAGAGACACTACCCCACTCCCCGGTTGGATGAATGGTATGTCATCTTACTCATTATGGTGGATTATAACTCACAGAGATTTCTATTTTTACAATGGGGATTTAGATTATTTAAAAGAGCAACAGTCATATACAACAGAGCTAATTAAACAAATCATCTCAAAAATTGATGCTACCGGAAAAGAAATTCTTGATGGAGGTCGCTTTTTGGACTGGCCAACCTCGGAGGATCCTGATGTTATCCACTCAGGGCTACAGGCCTTAACGCTTATGACGATGTAAGCGGGGAAAGAGATAGCGGGATGGCTCAACGACTCAAACTTAGACAAGCTCTGCACCGATGCTATAGATTTGCTGGAAAAACATAAACCGTCAGATCACGACAACAAACAAGCGGCAGCACTGCTTACATTAGCCGGAATACAAACTCCTCAGCAATCATCCGAAGTTATACTGAAAGATGGAGCAAATAATTTTGCAACATTCTACGGGTATTATATGCTTGAAGCATTGGCCAATGATGGTAAATATGAAGAGGCAATGGAGCTAATATCCGACTACTGGGGAGCTATGATAGATTTAGGTGCTACCACCTTTTGGGAAAACTTCAATTATAATGAAAGAATTAATGCAGTTAGAATTGATGAAATGCCTGACACTACCAGATTTAATATTCACTCAGATGGTGGTGATCATTGTTATATCGGATTAAGAGCAAGCCTCTGCCACGGTTGGGCTTCCGGTCCTACATCCTGGCTCACCAGGTATGTTTTAGGAATTGAAATTGTAGAGCCAGGTTCTAAAGTGCTGCGTATTTCACCAAATCTGGGAAATTTAGAGTTTGCAGAAGGAAGCTTTCCTACTCCATACGGAGTAGTAAAAGTTAGACATGAAAAGCAGTCAAATGGAGAGGTGAAAAGTGAGATAAATGTGCCGGATGGAATTAAAATAATTAAATAGGAAAATTAAACATGAAAAGAAGAGAATTTATAAAAAAAACAGCATTAGGAGCAGGAGCTATTGCTATAAATACAAATTATAAATCTCTAGCTCTTCAAAACTATAAGCTTAACGAAAATAAGTTGCCCAAGTGGAGAGGGTTTAATATACTCGACTTCTTTTCACCAGACAGATACGTTGCAGACCCTATGAAATTTGCTGCTACGGAACAGGACTTTAAATGGATGGCAGATTGGGGATTTGACTTTGTTAGAATCCCAATTGCGTATCCTACATATATTCAGTATGAGCCGTCGGTTGGCAGAAATATAAATCCGGATGAAACTGTTTTATTTAGGGAGGAGGCAGTTGAGGCTATCGAAAAAGTGGTTTATTCAGCCAACAAGTACAATTTGCATGTAAGCCTTAATCTGCACCGGGCTCCGGGGTTTTGCATAAATGCAGGCTTTCATGAGCCATTTAATCTTTGGATTGATGAGGAAGCACAGCAGGCTTTTTATCTGCATTGGGATATGTGGGCGAAAAGATTTAGAAATATATCCCGTGATTTATTGAGTTTCGACTTGGTAAACGAACCATGTTTTAAAGAAGACATGAATGATCAGTTTGCTCCTTCAAAACCGATACCCGGGGATATTTACCGTAAGGTTGCAATTGGTTGCTTAGATGTTATTCACCGGCAGAACGCCAACAGAATTGTTATTGCTGATGGTAATCATGGTGGAAGCTTAATTATTCCTGAACTTGCTGATCTCCCTATAGGGCAAAGCTGCAGAGGATACTTCCCTCATTATGTTTCACACTATCGTGCGGGATGGGTATGGAAAGATCCTGACGATGCACCAATGCCTGTTTGGCCGGGAGTTATTGATGGTCGCAAATACGACCGTGAAGTGCTTGAAGATTTTTACAAACCATGGATAGATTTGGTAAAGCAAGGAGTTGGAGTTCATTGCGGAGAGTGTGGCTGTTATAATGAAACGCCTCATGAAGTTTTTCTTTCCTGGTTTGAAGATCAGTTGGATATACTAACTTCCAATGATATCGGATGGGGATTATGGAATTTTAGAGGGGATTTTGGATTACTAGATTCGGCCAGAAAAGATATTCAATATGAAGATTGGTATGGTCATAAATTAGACAGAAAGCTATTGTCGCTACTTCAGAAGTATTAAAAATAAAATATCTAATATTATGCATTATTATAAATTTCAAAATATAAAAATTGTATTAACAGTTGCTTTGATTATCATATGCAATGCTGATTCACTAATGAGCCAAGGAACTAAGTTATTGGTTAGAGCAGATGATTTGGGAGCGTCGCGATCTATTAATCTGGCAATCATAGATACCTATAAAAATGGCATTACACGCTCGGCTGAGGTTATGGTTCCCGGCCCCTGGTTTGAAGAGGCAGTTGTATTAGCAAATGAGAATCCCGGCTTAGATATAGGGGTTCACATAACACTTACAAGCGAATGGTCGAATATTAAGTGGCGCCCCCTAACTCAGGCAAAAAGCATTACAGATGAAAACGGCTATTTCTTCCCTTTTGTATGGCCTAATAAGGATTATCCGGGAGGTAGCATAATGGAAAGCAATTGGAATATAGATGATATAGAAAAGGAAGTACGGGCACAGATAGAAACTGTTTTGAAAAGAATACCACATGTTTCGCATATTTCTGCTCATATGGGATGCCTAAGATTTAGTGACGAAACCGTAGAGCTGCTTTATAGGTTAGCTGAGGAGTATGATCTTTATGTTATTGATGCCGAAAACTCGAACATAAATGGTTTTCCGGGATGGAGCGGTAATGAAGTTAGTAAATCTCAGAAACTGGAAAACATGACAGGCATATTAGAATCGCTTGAATCGGGCACTTATTTACTTGTAGAACACCCTGCTTATGACAATTTAGAAACCCAAGGTATGGGACATATTGGCTATGAGAATGTTGCAGAAGACAGGGAAGGGGTTACATATGTTTTTAACCATGAAGAGGTTAAAAACATACTTATAGAAAAAAACATCGAATTGATATCTTATAAGGATCTAATTAAGCTGAATGGCGCCGCAAATTCAGTTGAAGTAGTTAACTTAACCTGTGACTATAT
>CAZYNA010000013.1:0-17920 GCA_964648775.1 uncultured Proteiniphilum sp.
TCTAATAACAAATTTGAGTGACAGGTATTTGTCTGATTACACAAATGTGGCTGCAAATATTGTGAAAATTGTTGGAGCTATATTAAATTTTGGTGTTACCGCTTTTATTTTCGCATTGATGTTTAAGTTATTGCCTGATGCAAAAATTAAGTATAAGGATGTAATTATAGGAGCTTTAACAACAACTATACTGTTTTTAGTAGGTCAATGGGGCATATCAATCTACTTTAGCCTGGCTGACGTTGGGAGCGTTTATGGAGTGGCTGCATTTCTTGCCCTATTGTTAACCTGGATATATTATTCTGCTATAATAATTTATATTGGTGCCGAATTCACGCAAGCATGGGCAAACGAGATGGGCGGCAAAATATTCCCCGATGAGTTTGCTGTTGCTACTAAAGTAATCGAGATTAATAAACCGGACGAATCTATAAATTAATAACTTGATTTATTTGATCCTTCTTAATTTTTATTTCAAACTCCAATTGGAGAACTATTTTGAATATTAAAGTGGCATAGGCTTATAAATTACTTTTCCCCCGGCTCAATAATAAATGAGTAGTAATACTCTCTCTGATTTAACAGGAACTCTCTGTGTGTACGAGGTTGCCAACTGTTGTCACCTCCCATTCCGGTTTGTCTGAAGTCGATATGAAGCCAGGTTTTATCACCTCTAATTGGTTCGTCAGACGGACTTAAACCGTGTGGTTTGGAGTTGTTTAGTGCTTCGGCTGAATAGTTTTGAATATTGAAGTTTATTAATGGTCTGCCGCTGAAACTAACTGAGTTGTTGCCGGATATCGCTTTTACCCACCGTACATCAGTTTTGTTACCGTTTTCTTGTGGCATTACATGGTTGAAATGCTGATCCGCAACTTTGCCTTTGTGAATTCCTACGAAGGCCGATTCTTTGCGGTCGTCATAAGATTCGTGCGGTCCGCGTCCGTACCATTCAGCTTCATCAAACTCCGCAGGGAGGGCTGTTCTTAATCCGACTCTTGCCAGTGGCGGGATTTCTTGTGGTACATCAAACCAGTTATCGACGGTTATTGTTCCATCTCCCGAAACAGTGAATCGGGCTTCGTAGCTGATATTTTCGGGTGTGGAGTTGATTTCATTTTTCACATAAACAATGGCTTGTTCATCGTTGAGTTTTGTATGTGTGATGCTTACAGGCGAAATACTAATTTTATCTAATCCTGCCTGTCTCCATCTGTCGGCATAGCTTCTTTTGCCACCCCCTTCATCATTGTCAGTGGGAACTCGCCACAGGTAGGGTATCAGTGGTTCTGTTATCACCTCTTTGTTGTTATAGCTTAGGCTGCTCAATGCTCCTGAGGTTTTATCAAATGTTGCGGAGAAGTTTGCACCCTTTATTATCAGACTGTTTCTGCTGTCGCTGATTTCAAGTTCAGGCAGGTTTTCAGTGGATACCCTCTCTTTTGCATAATGAGTAAGTCCGAAGTCGATTTGCTCACGTGCAACCACATAGTCTGCCTCCGCCCAAAGAGTCTTTTCTTTATTGTGGAAACTGAAGTTCATGAAGTACTCTCTTCCGGGAGTAATAAGCGATCTGTCGAACTTAATCTCCATAAGTTGACTGCCTTGCGGTTCTATATTAAGTTCATCTATTTCTCCTGAAGCTATGGGTTTACCATCTTCGATAATTTCCCATTTCATGTAAACATCACTTGCATCAATAAAGTAGTTCTCGTTTGAGATTGAGATAATACCGGTATTAATATCAATATCCTTTACATTGAAGTATTGATATACTTTTTTCATCTCCTCCACTTCAGGCTGAGGAGTCCGGTCGGGATTAACTAAACCGTCGTTTGTATTGGAGCCATCGCTGTAATTGATAATATTCCAGAACTCCTTGCCATTCTCGTCTTTAGATCTTAAACCCTGATCGATCCAGTCCCAGGTGAACCCACCCTGAAACCTTTCATACTCGTTATATAGATTCCAGTATTTGCGGAAGTTGCCCAAGCTGTTTCCCATAGTGTGCGCATACTCGCAAATGATGATTGGTCGTTCTGAGTCCCAGTTGTAGTAATCTTCGAGATGCTTCATTGAAGAGTACATATCTGAGATAATATCATATCGGTTTAGAGAGTGAGCATAAGCAGGGTTCTTGGATTCATAATGAATTGGTCGCTTTTCAGGATCAACCTCTTTCATAGCCTCGTAGGCTAAGTCGAAGTTCCTGCCCCAGCCAGATTCGTTGCCCATCGACCAAAATACAATTGAAGGGTGATTTTTATCTCTTAAAACCATATTTACATTGCGCTCAACAATAGACTTTGTCCATTCTTCAAGTTCACCAATATAGTAGCCTCTTTCCCATAAACCGTGGCTCTCCACGTTTGCTTCATCCATTACATATAGTCCGTATTCGTCGCACAAACTGTAGAATTCGGCGTTGTTTGGGTAGTGGCTTGTTCGCACTGCGTTGATGTTGTTTTGTTTCATCAATACGAGGTCTTCAATCATGGATTCGAGAGTGACGGTGCGACCGTTATACATATCAAAATCGTGACGGTTTACGCCTTTTATCTTAACTGCTTCTCCGTTAACGAGAAAGAGCCCATTCTTTATCTCAATTTTTCTGAAGCCGGTATTTATAGTAAATGCCTGAACGGTTTCACCTTTAGAGGTTTGAAGTTCTAACTCAACCTGATATAGGTTTGGAGTTTCGGCTGTCCATTTTAAAGGGTTTTTTACCGGAATAGAAAGGCTTACCTTCTCTTCCTGTCCCCTTCTTATTGTTACGGGAGTGGTGTTTTGCTTACCGATTGTATGACCTGATTTGTCTTTTAATATTGTCTGTACCTGATATTCACCCGCTCTGCTGCCAAGGTTTTCTATATCAACATCAACAAACAGTTCTGCATTTAGATAATCGGTGTCAAGCTCCGACCAGACTGTATAGTCGCGCATTCTAACCTCTGGTGTGGCAAACAGATATACATCTCTGTAGATTCCGCTCAGTCGCCAATAGTCCTGATCTTCTAAGTAACTGCCATTCGACCAGTTGAATACTTGCACTGTTAGCTCGTTGTTTCCTTGATTTATATATTTGGTGATATTGAATTCAGAGGGTAGCATGCCATCTTCATGATAACCAACCTCTTCTCCGTTTACCCACAAAAGCATGGCCGACTGTACACCTGCAAAATGAATAAACACCTGTTGGTTGTTCCATTCTGCCGGTAAGGTAAAACTTCTCTTATACACCCCTACAGTATTTGAGTCGGCTGGTACAAACGGAGGGTTAGCTTCAAAAGGATATACAGCATTTGTGAAATATGGGTCGTCGTATTTTCCATCATTTTGCAGCTGCCAGTTTGAAGGTACTGTTATATCATCCCAATCAGCTGTATTAGTCTGTTTATGAATATTTGAAGTCACTGCACCCGGACTTTTGAAGTAATGAAACTTCCATGTGCCATTAAGGTTTTGCACTAATGCCGAATCGGTAAAACCATAGGTTGCATGAGCCTTTTCTGCATTTACCTGAGTGATGTTTGTATCTTCCCAGATATTCTTTTTATTTTGTAGGTTGGTTTTAGCAGAAAGAGTTATTGCAATAAGGAAAAAAAATAATAAAGAGATTGTTTTTTTGTTCATAAACTTTTGAGGGTTTTGCCAATATTATAGGCAATTATTTTAATAATTGTTGCAAAGATAGATTTTTTACTTAAATATTAAAAGAGATAAACCGCAGAATCGGTATTGTAGAAAAATTACTCAATTTGTTAAAAACGACACTCTTTATCCGTTTCTTGAGTACAGTTTTACTACATTTGTAATGGATTCAATGATTGAAAATAGAATTACGCGCATTGATTTTTATTTAATCCAACCAAAATCTTAACTATGTTTTTATTTTTCCGTAGTGATTACGTGAACTTAAAAGCATAGTTTTTTGTGTTCCTACACAATTAATCAGACAAAACAACATAATATGGGATTTGAGATTGAGAGAAAATTTTTGATAAAAGGCGACTTCAAACCTTATGTTCATAAGAGTTACGCCATTAAACAAGGGTATTTATCACTTTCCGGGAGCAATCTTGTGAGAGTACGGGTGAAAGGGGAGAGGGCTTTTCTCACTGTTAAAACTGCTGTAGCCGAAGGTAGTATAAAAAGGCATGAGTGGGAGTATGAAATCCCTTTTAATGAGGGAGAGGAGATGCTTGAGCTTTGTAAAGAAGGGTTGATCGATAAGACAAGGTATCTTGTTAAGGTCGGCGGCCATACTTATGAAGTGGATGAATTTTATGGTGACAATGAGGGATTAGTTTTAGCCGAAGTGGAGCTGGATGATGAGGATGAATTGTTTGAGAAGCCCGACTGGCTGGGTGAAGAGGTGACTAATAATACAAAGTATTACAACTCTTTTCTATCAATTTTCCCTTATAAAACATGGAATGACTAAAAGAAAAAAGGGAGGCTGATTGGCCTCCCTATTTGTTTTATTCAACTATTGTAACCCAACTATGAGTGTCAGGTTCATCGCCATATTGTATGGCGCGTAATTTATTGTAAAGTTTCAAACTTATTGGACCGGCGTTGCCATCTTTGCAGAACTCGTATGTTTTGTTTTCGCTTATATCATCAATTCTGAGAATTGGACTAATTACAGCTGCAGTTCCACATGCTCCTGCCTCTTCAAAGGTTGCAAGCTCTTCTTCCAATACGGGGCGCTGCTCAACCTCCATACCTAAATCCTTAGCAAGCTGCATGAGGCTCTTATTGGTAATTGATGGCAGAATTGAAGAAGATTTTGGAGTAATGTATGTATTTTCTTTAATTCCAAAGAAATTGGCAGGGCCACACTCGTCGATATACCTCTTCTCTTTGGCATCAAGATAAAGTACGGCTGAGTAGCCCATTTTCTGAGCTTTGTCTCCTGCTACAAGGCTGGCAGCATAGTTACCTCCAACTTTATATGTGCCTGTACCAAGCGGTGCGGCACGGTCGTATTCTCGTAAAATAACCATTGGAGTAGGTTTAAATCCTTCTCTGAAGTATGGCCCTACGGGAGTTACGAAAATCAGAAATGTATACTCTGTAGCTGGCTTAACTCCAACCTGAGCGCTAGTGCCAATAACCAAGGGGCGGATATATAGCGATGCTCCGCTTTCGTAAGGGGGAACAAACCGTTCGTTTTTCTTAACTGCCAAAAGCACCATCTCTTCGAATAGCTCTACGGGAATTTCAGCCATCATAATACCGCGACATGATGATTGGATACGTAGTGCATTTTCCCTCATTCTGAACACCCGTACTTTTCCATCTTTACCCCGAAATGCTTTTAAACCTTCAAACACTTCCTGCCCGTAATGAAGACATGTTGCTGCCATATGAAGAGTAAGATGCTCAGATGTTTCAGCTTCAGGCTCACTCCATTTACCATCTTTATAATAAGCACGAATGTTGTAGTCGGTTTTCATGTAGCCGAATGATAGATTCGACCAGTCTATTGTTTTCATCTTGAATTTTTTTTAAATTGTCCTGAATTAGATTCGTTATTTACAAATGTAAGAATATATTTCTAAAATTCATCTTTTTAACAACTTAAATAGCTATTTTCGTACTTCCAAATGATAGATCAGATTACAATTGCACGGATTCAGGACACAGCACAAATTGTGGATGTTGTGTCGGACTTTGTAACACTGCGTAAACGTGGAGTTAACTGGGTTGGGCTTTGCCCTTTTCACGACGATCGTAATCCCTCGTTTTATGTTTCTCCGTCAAAAAATATTTGCAAGTGCTTCTCTTGTGGTGAAGGGGGATCGCCTATTCATTTTATAATGAAGCATGAGACTCTTAATTATTATGAGGCTCTGAAGTACCTTGCACGTAAATACAATATTGAGGTTGTAGAAAAGGAATTTACTGATGAAGAGAGGCAGGCTCAGAGCGACAGGGAGAGTATGTTTATACTTAATGAGTATGCAAAAGATTATTTTGTGAAAGTGTTGCATACTAATCCTGAGGGTAAGGCTGTTGGGCTTAGCTATTTCAGAGAACGGGGGTTTAGGGATGATATAATCAGGAAATTTCAATTGGGTTATAGTCTGGAGCAGAAGGATGCTTTATCAGTAGAAGCACAGAAAGCAGGTTATAAGCGTGATTATTTATTGAAAACCGGACTATCAACCGGGGGCGAGCATAATCAGCCTTTGTATGACAGATACAGAGGGAGAGTTATTTTTCCCATTCATACCCTGTCGGGAAAGGTAGTTGGCTTTGGCGGAAGAATTCTTAAAAAGATTCAGAATGTTGGTAAATACGTAAATTCGCCCGAGAGTGAGATTTACTCCAAGAGCAAGGAACTGTATGGAATCTATTTTGCCAAAGGGGCTATTGTAAAGAACGATAAGTGCTTTCTGGTTGAAGGTTACACCGATGTTTTGTCGATGCACCAGGCGGGAATAGAAAATGTTGTTGCCTCGTCGGGTACAGCTTTAACCCATGGGCAGATAAGGATGATTCACAGGTTTTCGGAGAATATTACTGTTCTTTATGATGGCGATACTGCAGGGATTAATGCCGCTTTGAGAGGTATTGACCTGCTGCTTGAGGATGGTATGAATGTAAAAGTTGTTCTACTGCCTGAAGGTGAGGATCCTGATTCATTTGCAAAAAAACAGAATGCTGAGAGCTTTAACAGGTTTATAGAGGAGAACGAAACTGATTTTATTCGTTTTAAGACGGAGTTGTTGCTTGAAGAGGTGGGAAATGATCCGATTAAGCGATCGGGAATGATTTCTAATATTGTTGAGAGTATTTCAATTATTCCGAATAGCATCACACGATCTGTATATATTCAGGAGTGTTCACAGCTGCTTAGCATTCAGGAAAGGGTACTGATAAGCGAGATTAATAAAATTCGTAAACGAAATTGGGAGAAAAAAAGAGAACAAAAGAATCGTGAAACTGTTGTAAGCGTTGCAAATAATAGTAAAGAGGAGAGCGGACTGGATATCCCTGTTAAAGGGAATTATAAATCATCTCCAACTAATATTCTTGATAAGTATGAGCGTGAGATTCTGAGATATGTTGTGAGATACGGCAATACGCCATTATACAGAACATATGAAACTCAAAAACAGAAATCAGGGAAATCGGTTGTTGATGTGGATGTGCTTGTAGAAGAAGGGCCGGGGGTTACTGAGTTTGTGCAGTATGATCTTGACCGGGATAGTATTGAGTTCTCAAATGAGGTTTATCAGCATATATTTGATGAAGCGGTTGAGCATATAGGGAAAGAGGGGTTTGATGCGGGACAGTATTTTCTGAATTTTCCCGATCCGAAAGTCAGCAAGCTTGCATCAGATTTATTGAGCGACAGGTACCAACTGAGTAAGATTCACTCTAAGATGTTGGGTGAAGAGTTTGGGGATAAGAGATCGCGACTGCTTGAGGAGAATCACCTGAACACATTTGTTCCGCGTGCTACTACCGAACTAAAAAACGCGTATGTCTCCATTAAGATTGATGAGGTTAAAGAAGAGATGAAGAATGGCAACCAGGAGAATGCTTTGTTGTTGATATCGCGACTAAGGAAATTGCAGGAGGTAAGAAAAGTATTAGCAAAGGAACTGGGAGAGAGAATAGTTCTAAAATATTAAATAAAATATTATGTATTTAGAAACCAATGAGGTAGTTAAACAGTACTCAAATCATCTGGCTTTAAATAAAGTAAGCATACAGGTGCCTAAAGGTACGGTCTTTGGACTACTGGGTCCGAACGGGGCGGGGAAAACCACACTTATAAGAATTATTACACGAATAACTGCTCCCGATAGTGGCAGTGTAGTTATAGACGGCAGGCCTTCTGTAGCTGAGGATATTTTCAATATTGGATATTTACCCGAAGAGCGAGGGCTATACAGAAAGATGAAAGTTGGCGAACAAGCAATGTATCTGGCTCAACTTAGGGGTATGACTAAAAAAGATGCTCACCATGAACTGATGATTTGGTTTAAACGGTTTGATATTATGGATTGGTATAACCGTAAGGTTGAGGAACTTTCGAAGGGTATGCAACAGAAGGTTCAGTTTATTTCGACAGTTATACATAATCCTGATTTACTGATTTTTGATGAGCCTTTCAGTGGTTTCGACCCTGTAAATACTGACATCGTTAAAAATGAGATGCTGAGACTTAAGGATGAGGGCAAGACAATTATTCTTTCTACTCATAATATGGAATCGGTGGAGGAGCTGTGCGATAATATTGCATTGATAAATAAAGCACAGGTTGTGTTGCAGGGTAATGTTTTTGATATAAGAATGGAACACAGACCAAGTATTTTCCGTTTCAGGCTGTTTGGTAACGAGTTTGAATATGAGCACCCGGCATTTGAACTGTTGTCGAAAGAGTTGTATCATGAGTTTATTGACCTAAGAATTAAAAAGCTTAACGGAATTTCTAACAACGATCTGGCAAAATTAATTTTTGATAAATATGAGGTTGTAAGCTACGATGAGGAGTTGCCAACGATGAATGATGTCTTTATTAAAACAGTAACAAAGGGATAAGATGAATAGATTAGGTTTAGTTATTAAAAGAGAATATCTTACAAGAGTAAGAAAGAAATCGTTTCTGATTCTGACACTTTTGATGCCATTTCTTATTGTGGCTATCTCGCTTGTACCTTTATGGCTTTCAACTCTGAATGACGGAAGTATGAAGAACGTTGCTGTTATTGATAATACAGGAATTTATGGCCCGCTGCTGAAGTCGACAGATCAGTATAATTTTCAGGTTATTGGTGCTGCAGAACAGCAGGAGTCGGAGTCGAGAATTGGAAAGGATCTGTTTGCTATTCTGCAGATTACGGAAGATTTAAGTGTAAATCCCCGTTCTGTTTCGATAACATCTGAGAAGCAGGCACCTATGGATTTGCAGTCGATGATTCAAAACACATTGAATGAAAAGGTAACGGAGCAGCGTCTGGATAATCTTACTCATTCGGGCAGTGTTGATAGTGAGGCAATTGAGCAGGTAAGAGTAATAATTGAGGATAGTCCCGGTATCTCGCTTAGAACACTTCGTTTAAGTGATGACGGAAGTGTTACTGAGTCGTCAACAGAAATTGCTACAGTTATAGGAATGATTTTTACATTTCTGATTTACATGTTTATTTTGATGTATGGAAACATGGTTATGCAGGCAGTTCTGGAAGAGAAAAAGAGTCGCGTTGTTGAAGTAATGGTTTCCTCAGTTAAGCCGGTAAACCTTCTGATTGGTAAAGTTGTGGGAATCGGACTGGTAGGTTTAACTCAACTTGCTGTTTGGGCTGTGATGTTGCTGGTGCTTTTTACCGGTGTATCTTTCTTTATATCGTCGCCGGAGCAGGCAGCCACAATGTCTGCCGATATGAGTGGGTTTGATATGGATGGCATGATGGCCTCAGTTATGAGTATTAACTGGCTTGAAATTTCAATCTATTTTATGCTGTTTTTTATTGGGGGGTATGTGTTGTATGCTTCTATATTTGCAATGTTTGCATCGGCTGTTGACAGTGAAGAGGATACCTCACAATTCCTGACACCCGTTACTCTTATCATTGTATTTGCATTTCTTGCGGGTTTTTATAGTGTAAATAACCCCGACGGACCACTGGCGTTCTGGACATCACTAATTCCGTTTACATCACCAATAGTTATGATGGTAAGAATTCCTTTTGGAATTGCATTTTGGGAAATATTGCTTTCATTGGTGCTTTTGTATGGAACTTTTATACTTATTTCGATAGTGGCAGCGAAAGTTTACCGCGTAGGGATACTTATGTATGGCAAGAAACCATCATTTAAAGAGATGATGAAGTGGGTAAAATACAAATAATATACCCATAATTGATAGGTTTTTATTGAAAATAGCCAATTTTCTACTTAGTTATAGGTATTGGACAATTATGTATTGAATCTTACCTTTGTAACTATAATTGCTTATTTTTAAAAAAAAAGTGAAGACCGGTAAAAACATATTTACCGGCCTTCAATTTTATATATAAACGAAGGAGGTTGTTTGAGGGCACTGGTTCTAACAATTATATTGGTCGTTCTGACTGTAATTTCCCTATTTGTAGGGGTTGCAGACATATCAGTTGGTGATATTCTTCAATGGGACGCCGAAAAACTATCCCTCTTAACAATAAGCAGAATTCCGCGCACTGCTGCACTTATACTGGCAGGGGTGGGCATGAGCATTTCGGGTACAATAATGCAACAGATGACACAGAATAAGTTTGTGTCGCCAACCACTGCCGGAACTCTGGAGGCAGCTAAAATGGGGTTGCTTATCTTTCTTATTTTTACACCTGCTGCGGGTACTACACTACAAATGCTATCTGCGTTTATCTTTACTTTTCTGGCAAGTATGATTTTTCTTGCAATTGTACGCAAGATTAAGCATCGTAATGTGATTTTTGTTCCGTTAGTGGGACTAATGTTCGGCGGAATTATTGGTTCAATCTCTACTTTCTTTGCAGTTCAGTTAAATATCGTTCAGGATACAAATGCCTGGATGATGGGTGACTTCTCAGGTATTCTGCAAGGACGCTACGAATTGATTTACCTTACTCTTCCGGCAATAGCTATCACCTATTTTTATGCAAATCAGTTTACCGTTATTGGAATGGGTGAGGATTTCTCCAGAAATCTGGGGCTCAACTATAATGCAATAATGAATATCGGCCTGTTTTGCGTATCACTTACTGTTAGCTCTGTGGTTATAACTGCAGGAGCTATTCCGTTTTTAGGGCTGATTGTTCCGAATATTGTAAGTATAATTTTTGGTGATAACTTAAAAAAGACATTGCCCTTGGTGGCATTATCGGGCGCGATCTTTTTATTGATATGTGATATAATAGGCAGGTTGGTAATCTACCCGTATGAAATACCTATTGGAGTTACCGTTAGTATACTTGGTTCTGTAATATTTTTATTTCTGTTGTTATGGAAAAAGCGATAAAAATAAGAAGGAGCCTTGTAATTACTGCATTGCTGATGTTGGGGAGTGTGGCACTCTTTCTGTTTTATGGACTGACAAGCAACTGGGAATTTGCACTACGTTTTCGTGGATTGAAGGTAGTGGCAATATTAGTTGTAGCAGGATGTGTGGCATACTCATCAGTATCTTTTCAAACACTAACCAACAATAGGATTCTAACTCCGTCGATAATGGGGTTTGAGTCGCTCTATCTCCTCATCCAGACAGTGATTGTTTATATCTACGGAGACCAGACATTCAGAGTATTGAGTAGTATAGACAACTTTTTTATATCAGTTGCAGGAATGATAGGATTTTCTTTCATTTTGTATCTGCTGATTTATAAAGAGAGAAAAGATAATCTTTATCTGTTGCTGTTGGTGGGAATTATATTAGGCACACTTTTCTCGAGCCTTAGTTCATTTATGCAGCTATTGATTGATCCGAACGACTTTTTCATTATTCAGGGAAAGATGTTTGCCACTTTTAATAAGATAAATACGAGCCTGCTATGGCCGTCGGTCATAATTCTGGTTCTAATTCTGATATTTGGCTTCAGAATGACAAAGTATCTTGATGTGCTGGCCCTTGGCAGGGATCAGGCGATAAATCTGGGATTGAACTACAACAAGGTTGTGAAGATATTTCTGATTATTATAGCGGTATTGGTATCGATTTCTACCGCATTGGTGGGACCCATAACATTTTTGGGTTTACTTGTAACCAATCTCACTTATGAGCTTTTTAAAACGCATAAGCACAGCGTAATTATTTTGGCTTGTTGTATGGTTTCGGCAATAGCTTTGCTGATTGGGCAGTTTCTTATGGAGCAAGTGTTTAATTTATCAATTCCAATAAGTGTTATCATAAATATTGTGGGAGGGTTCTATTTTATGTACTTACTTTTAAGGGTTAAAAAATTATGATTGAAGTTCAGGATATTACAAAACAATATGGTGATAAGATTGTGCTCGATAAGGTGGGCATGCAGTTTCACAAGGGTAAGGTAACCTCTCTGATTGGAAGTAACGGTGCCGGTAAAAGTACACTGCTTTCTATAATAAGTCGACTTCTATCGCAGGATGGAGGAGCAGTTATTGTTGATGAGAAGAATATTACGGAGTACAAGAGCAAAATGCTTGCTCAGCGTCTTTCAATATTGAAACAGTCGAATCATGTAAGGCTAAAACTTACTGTTCGGGAGCTAGTTTCTTTTGGAAGGTTCCCATACTCTCAGGATAAACTTACCAAAGAAGATAATGAAAAAATAGATCGTGCAATAGAGTTCCTTAATCTTAAGGAAATCGAGCACTCCTACATTGATGAGTTGAGTGGCGGACAAAAACAAAGAGCATATATGGCAATGGTGGTTGCACAGGATACTGAGTATATTTTGCTTGATGAGCCACTAAACAACCTTGATATGAAACATTCGGTGCAGACTATGAAAATTATGCGAAAACTTGCTGATGAACTGGGTAAGACCATTATCATTGTTTTGCATGATATTAATTTTGCTTCGCACTATTCAGATTATATCGTTGCACTGAAAGATGGGAAAATTATATATCACGACACAACAGAAAACATTATCCGTGAGGATGTGCTGAAAGAAGTGTTTGGGATTAATGTGAAAATATGCGAGTTCGATAGTAAAAAAATATGTAATTACTTTTAATTTATGAAACTAAATAAAATTATTTCAGGCTTAGGATTAACAGTTGTCCTTGGCGTAATTCTTATCGCTACGGGATGTGGTGGGAGCGGACAGAACAAACAGTCTGCCGGTGCAGATGCTGAAACAGTAGAGTTAACTCACTCACTTGGTACAGTTACGGTTGTTAAGAACCCTCAGCGTGTGGTTGCTCTTGATTACTCAGCGCTTGAGAATCTTGATTATTTGGGTATTAAGCCGGTTGCAGTTCCAAAGAATAACCTTCCAAGTCATTTGAGTAAATATAAAAATGATGAATCTATTGTTGATGTGGGTAGCATTAATGAGGTCAATCTTGAGCGTGTTTATGAAGTTCAGCCCGACCTAATTATTATGGGTGGACGTCTTGCTGAAAGCTACGACCAGCTTTCGGCTATTGCTCCGGTAATCTATCCAACAGTGATGGATGTAAATGATTTCATTATTGCTTTTGAATCAAACCTTGATGATCTGGCTTTGCTTTTCGACAAGCAGGATGAAGTGGACAAGGTAAAGAGTGAACTGAGAGATAAAATAGAAAATGCAAAAGAGGTTATTGCACAGTCTGATGAAAAAGCTCTTATTCTGCTGCACAACCGTGGTAGATTTAGTGCATATGGCAGCGGTTCAAGATTTGGTATAATTCATGATGTTTTGGGTGTAACAGAGGCTGCCGGGGGACTTAGCGTTCACAGACATGGTAACCCAGTCTCTAGTGAATTTATTCAGAAAGCAAACCCGGATATAATCTTCGTTGTTGACAGAAGTCGGGTTGTTGAGCGAGAAGAAACTAATGAAGATGAGATTGAGAACCTTTTAATTAAACAGACTAATGCTGCCAGGAACGGCAAAATTTATTACCTTAACCCTGATGTATGGTATCTAGCAGGGGGTGGTGTTAAATCTGTTGATATAATGATAGACGAAGTGCTGCAAGCATTCTGACTTAACAGTAAGATTAAGCTATATCAATAATATATAGCATACAACCCTCTTTGATTATTTCATATAATATAACCGGAGAGGGTTATTTGTATTCCTGCCTGAGGTTGCAAATTACTGTTTTTTACTTAAATTTGTGCAAACTCAATAATGAAATCACTAAACTGTATGAGATTAAAACTTACCATTTTACTGCTTTTAACTTCTTTGATGCTATCGGCACAAACAACTAATCGGGGTGTTAAACCTTCAAAAGAGTGGCTTGATCAGAAGTTTTCTATGTTTATACACTTCGGATTATACTCTGTTTATGGCGGAGTGTATGAAGGAGAGCCTGTAAAAAGAGGGTACAGCGAGCAGATTCAGTCGTTTGCGGGTATTTTCAGTGACTGGTATGGCAATACAGCTAAAGAGTTTAATCCCGTTGAATGGAATCCCGACAGTGTGGTAGCTCTCGCAAAAGCAGCAGGTATGAAGTCGGTGGTACTGACTTCTAAGCATCATGATGGCTTTTGTATGTATCACTCAAAATACACCGATTTCAACATTGTTGATGCAACTCCATATGGAAGAGATTTGATGCTTGAGCTTGCGGAGGCATGTAGAAGAGGTGGCATTGGTTTTGGAGTTTATTATTCTCTTATCGACTGGCATTATCCGCACGGTTATCCTATATCAAGCCATAATGCAGACCCACTAACAGATGAGCATTTTCATTTTAACCTGAAGCAGGTTGAGGAGATTATGACTAACTATGGTGAAATATCTGAGATATGGTTTGATATGGGCTCTCTTACTACTGAGCAAAGCAGGGGGCTCTATGAGCTGGTAGACCGGCTGCAGCCTGACTGTATGATTAGCGGTAGGCTGGGGAATGATTATGTGGATTTTGCAGTTATGGCTGATAATGAATACCCCGACTATAAAATGGACTTACCCTGGCAGACTGCAGCTTCTATGTTTGATGAGACCTGGGGGTATCGTTCGTGGCAGGAGCGTGGAGATGTTCAGGATAAAGTTGAGGAGAAGGTAGCGAGCCTTGTTGATGTTATTAGCAGAGGGGGAAATTATCTCCTGAATATTGGTCCAAGAGGTGATGGTTCAATTGTTGAGTTTGAAAAGGAGGTGCTTCATGGAATTGGTGACTGGGTAAAAGCTAATAGCGAAGCTGTTTATGGAGTTGAAGCTAATCCTTTCAACAGCTCCTTCGTCTGGGGTGATGTGGCAGCAAAAGATGATGCATTTTATCTGTATGTTGATAACGTGCCTGCCAATTCAAAAGTAATACTTAATGGTTTTGAAGGTAAAGTTAGTGATGTTAGTTTACTCTCTTCCGGTAGTCAGTTCCCATTTACGCAAAAAAGCAACAGTCTGGAGATTGATCTTGCGGATACTGAGTCGATGAGTGTAATTAAAATTGAGTTTGAGGCTGGATACAATATTTTACCATCAACTCTTGTCACCGACAGAGTATTGACTCCTGCAAATGCAACTCCTTTGTTTGGGCACTCGAGTCTTAATTATTATGCAGGTTATAAAAGTCTGACCGGTTACGAATGGTCAGTTAAAACGCCTGACAGAAGCGTGACACCTCGTATTATTTATACTGAAAGCGAGTGGGGAAGAGATGTTGAAATTAGTGTGAATGGCGTTGGAAATAAGGTTACACTTAATCCTGATAATGCTGTATCTAAAATACACAGAGTTGCTGATAACTCCATAAGGTTTGGTAACTTATATCGCAAAGCCGGTAGAGGAGTTTTTGGTAACGTTGAAGAGGAAAACATAGCTTTTGTTGATGTTAATGTTTTGAGCAACAGTAGAGGGGCTGTGTGGCAGAAGGTTGAAGATTTTAATTATAATGAGTCTTATACAGAAGCTATTTTACCACGTGCAAGTATTGTGTTTTTACAGGAAATAGAATCATCTAAAGCTCAAACTGCGGCCGTGAAGATCGGAAGTGGTAATGGCGTGTATGTAGTGTTAAATGGTGAGTATGTTACAGCCCATTTGTCGCCCGACAGAGTTAAATCTGATGAAGAAATAGTTATGCTTCCTCTTAAGAAAGGTTTAAACCAACTCGTTATTAAGTATTATAATGGGTTTGAGAATGAGTTTACATATTATATCAAACCTTTGAAAGAATGGTCGGTTTATGAGCAAAAGCTAACCACAGTGCAGATGGGAAAGGATGAAATTAACAGAGTTTCGTTGAAATCTGCTGATGCTAAATCGCCTGTTTCTCCTTTGAGGATGAACAATGTAAAGATATATTTTTAATCTGATTGTCTATATTATACCCGAATCTCTGGCTTTTTGTACCAAGTTGACTGTCTTTTTTGAGTTGAACTTCTTTAAAAGACTTTTTCTGTGGCTATCGACAGTTAACTGGCTGATAAACATTTTTTCGGCAATCTCGGGTGTTGAATGTCCATCGGCAAGGTATTCAAGAACCTCTTTTTCCCTACGGGTTATTTTGGGTAACTCACTTAAATCATTATTATCGAAGGTAGAGAGAATTTTCTGAGCCTCTTTGCCTAAATAAACTCCACCTTCATATATCTGGAATATTGCCAATTCAATTTCTTTAGTCGGCGCACTCTTAAGTATATATCCCGAAGCTCCGTGCTGAAGCATTCTCAAAATAATGCTTCTTTGGTTTTGACTGCTTAATGCTAATATCTTAAGACAAGGGTATTCTTTTTTTATTTTCAGGCAAAGATCTATTCCACTCTCATCAGGCAGGTTAATATCAAGTAAGACAATATCGGCACTGTTGCTCTTTAGTTTTTCCATAAGCTGTGCTCCCGAGTTTGCAACTGCTTTTATCTGCATTAGAGGCTGTTTTTGTATTAACCTCTGCAAACCTTCAACTATTAGAGGATGATCGTCACAAATAATTATTTCTATTGCTCTCATACCCTGCATTCAATTTCTTCGTGTAGTTCTATATTCTATATAGATTTGTACATAGACATAAACGTATAAACCATGTTTTTGTTGGGTGATAAACGGTTGTAATGATAATTAATGATGAAAATTGCTTAAAATTATACCCCTAAAGGGGGATAAGAAATACCATGCTTGGGGGTATTGCTAATATTAAATTGTGGCTCTACTTTTGTAAAAATGCGATTCAGTTGTTTTACTGTTCGCTAAGTATATGGTTTAAGTATTTAAAAAACAGCTAATTAATTGTTTTATGCAAAAAAGAAAAGGTTTAATTAAAGTGATGTGCGTTGTTGCGTTATTCATATTTACTGTAACTGCTTCAGCACAGGTTGATAACACTTCAGCTTCGTATAGATTTGGTGGAGGGGTTTTAATAGATTTAGGTGATGGTGCTACTTTGGTAGGTCCGCACGTTAAATATTTCTTTACTCAAAACCATGCAGGGGAGGGAGCTATACTATTTGGTAGTGGTGCAACTTATGCTCATGCTTTATATAATTACAATATGGGATTTCCCGAAGTTCAGGGTTTAAGCTGGTATGTTGGAGCTGGTCCCTCTATAGCATTTGGTAGCGGGTCAACAGCATTCAGTATTCTTGGAGCTTTAGGTGTTGAGTATGCAATTCCAACTGCACCATTTGCTTTGAGTTTTGATTGGCGCCCCCGATTCTTTATCGTCGACAGCTACACTGATTTTGTGGCTCCACGCTTTGGAATTGGATTACGCTATACTTTTAATTAAGGTTTAAAACCGGACTTACAAAAGAGTGTTTTTTTAATTTTTCATAAGTCGTTTACTTAACCTATTGTTAAGTAATGAGGGATATCCGATTTTGGGTATCCTTCTTTGTTTTAATATTTCCATCTCATTGATTATCTTTGTATCGTGAATAAAATCATAGCATAAATTTCAACTTAATATGAAACCTCTATTTATACAGTATCCAAAGTGCGGTACTTGCCGCAAAGCAGCTAAATGGCTGGAGGCTAATGGTGTGGATGTGACTTCACGCCATATAGTGGAAGATAACCCCAAAAAGGAAGAATTATCTGAGTGGATTGATAAAAGCGGTCTGCCAATCAGCAGATTCTTTAATACATCAGGTATAATTTACAGGGAGCAGAATCTTAAAGATAAGGTTAAGACTGCTACACATGACGAACTTTTAGACATACTGGCTTCTAATGGTATGGTTGTGAAGCGACCAATTGTTGTGGGTGATGACTTTGTTCTTGTTGGATTCAATGAGAAAGAGTGGAAAGAGAAGTTAGGATAAATGATGAAAATAGCTAATCTCGAATTTCCTGAGCGACCG
>CAZYNA010000013.1:18020-24747 GCA_964648775.1 uncultured Proteiniphilum sp.
AGAGAAGTTAGGATAAATGATGAAAATAGCTAATCTCGAATTTCCTGAGCGACCGGTATTTCTGGCTCCGATGGAGGATGTAACTGATATTGGTTTTAGATTGATTTGCAGGCAGTTCGGTGCTGATATGGTTTATACTGAATTTATCTCAAGCGATGCACTTATCAGGGAGATAAAGAAGACTAAACGTAAGATTCTGTTTGGTGAAGAGGAACGTCCGATAGGAATACAGATTTATGGCAGTGACCCCGACACAATGGTTGAGGCAGCAAAAATATGTGAGGATGCCAATCCTGATTTAATTGATATTAATTTCGGATGTCCGGTACGCAAAATTGCAGGTAAAGGAGCCGGATCGGGTGTTATGCGTACGCCCGATTTAATGCTTGAGATCACTGAGAAGGTGGTTAAGGCTGTGAATAAACCTGTGACTGTAAAAACTCGTCTTGGATGGGATGATGATTCTAAAATCATTGTTCCGCTTGCAGAGAAGCTTCAGGATTGCGGAATAGTAGCATTAACAATACACGGACGCACTCGTTCGCAAATGTATAAGGGTGAGGCCGACTGGAGCCTGATTCGCGATGTGAAGAATAACCCCCGAATGCATATCCCGATTATAGGTAACGGTGATGTTACATCTCCCGAAATCACTAAACAGCGATTTGACGAAACGGGTGTGGATGCAATAATGGTTGGTAGAGGTAGCATTGGTGCGCCATGGATATTTAAAGAAATCAGGCATTATCTTGATGCTGGTGCACATCTTCCGGAAAAACCTTTTATGTGGTACCTCAATATTCTTAAAAAACAGGTTCAGGAAAGTGTAGAGCGACTTGATGAGATGCGCGGGATACTTCATATGCGCCGCCATTTGGCTGCAACACCGCTGTTTAAAGGTATTCCCGACTTCAAGCCTACACGGATAGCAATGCTTCGTGCCAATACTCTGGATGAGCTCTTTTCTATTCTGGATGAGATTCCTGAGAAATATATCTTAAACGAATCGATACCGGTTTAGTCATATTAAAAAATAGAGATTATGAAAAAGAATATTATGCTTGCCCTGTTTTTGCTTGTGGTAATTGGAGTATCAGCGCAACAAAAGTCTATAATTGATGAAGTATTCATCAAAAGTGTTGAGAAGAAAGTTGCTTCTTTGCAGAAGTCAATTGGATTTGATGATGCTAAAGCAGAACAACTAAAAGAGATAGAGTACACTTATCTGCAAGAGGTTAATAAAGCCGAGCACTGTTTCTTATGCAATAAAAGTAAGCGCATAAAAAAACTTGCAAATAAGCGTGATGCCGATTTGCAAGTTGTTCTTGAACGCGACCAGTATATAAAATACCAGTCTATCGATAATAACCTGTTGAACGAGAATAACCAGCTTTGGTTGGAATAAATTTTAAATTCCTATCTGTTATTTCGATAAAGGAGGTAGCATTTTTGGATTATCAATTATAACTCCCTCTCTGTAAACCGACTCCATTGTAGAGTATAATTCAGCATTACGAAGTTGTGGAACATTGGCACTTCTTGTTTGTGCTGAAGTAGCAGTATAAGGTCTGCCGGTGATTAGTGATATTGCCTTTGCAAAAAGGTAATCTTCTTCATCACCAATAGGTTTCCATTTTGAGGTATTCCTCTCATATGGATCAGCCTCGGCAACCGGATAGTTTGGAATCAGCCCGTTGGTAGCAATAAAATCTTTGTTATCTTTATCGGTATACCTTCCCACAATTGGCTGCATTGCCCAGTTCTCCAGTCTTCTTTTCTCACTGTCAGAAAAACTGTCTTCACGATAGACAGATTGAACACTACCTCCAAAATTGTTGTATGGATGTATTGTCCAGGATGCTGTATATTTACCACTGGTTTTTTCTCCAATCTGATTTACATTCATAAATGGCTGGAGGCAGAAAGTAAGTAACTCTGAGGCTGAAGCAGAACTTCTTGTGGTAATTACGTATAGGTTAAGTGAGCCATTGTTTATATTAGCATTGACAGGGTTTGGATATTTTTTGTTGTCATAATCACCAAGGTAATCACTCCTATCCCAGTCATTATCGTCATACGCCTTATTAACAAAATCATTATAGCTCATTATGGAAAATACTTCTTTTTTCTGAACAGCTTCAATTGGTGCAATTAAAGAGGCTAAATATGTTGCTGCTGACACTCCTCCACCAGGATTGTAACGAAGATCCAGAACAAGATCGGTAATGCCTTCAGACTTAAATTCAGAAAATACTCTGTGCAGACTTTCATTGTAGTTTGCTGTGAAATTGGTATAAAACAGATAACCTATCTTGCTGCCGTTAATTTCATAAACATCATGAAAAAGCACGGGGTCTGTATTGATTGAAGCCGGTGTTATAGAGACTTCCCTTGGATTTTCGAAATTCTGATCAAGAACAGTGAATTTAGTTGTTGAATTTGCACCATACATTATAGAGTAGTTCTTATCAGTTATTAATGAACCATTGGCATGTGTAATGACCTCACCTCTTTTTATACCGGCTTTGTCGGCGGGTGTGTTAGGAAATACATATCTTACAAATCCTATAACCTGATCGCTGTTTTCCTCATAATACAACGGATAGGGCTGAAAACCAAAGGCATCAGTTGCCTCTCCCTGAAATCCCGACATTAGTGAATTTATATCATCAGTAATCCACGACCAGCCATGTTGGGTATCAGTGCTGTTTAAGATACTGTAAAAGTATCTTTCCGGGTCGGAGTCGCTGGCGGTAGGTTTTTTATTTATTATCTCATTATTCCAAAGATAAAATGCCGACATTCCGTCATACACAAACTGCGAGACAATATTAATATCATTGTCCGGAATTTCACCTATTACAGCTTTTCCTGTTTTTGAAGAGTCGGTAACGTAAATAGTTGTTCCATCCTCTAATGTTGCACTGGCAGAATGAGGAACGGTAGTTTCATTTATAATAGCATTTACAGTCTTGGTTTCACCGTTGGAATAAGTTAGTGTGAAGGTTTTATAAGTTGCGTGGTACGTAGCAGAAATTAACGTACCTTCTTCATTAACTATTGGGTCGTCTGTTTTACACGAAGTAACGATTGCCAGAATTACCGTTGCTGCGAAAAGAACGGAAAAGAATTTTTTCATCTGTTTTGTTGTTTGTCATATAGACCCGGATAGGGTTATCCCAATATATATGATTAGTTATAAATGTTGAAATCAACACATTAATTTTAATAGCTCCCGATAATAAGACTGCGAATGTATCAAAAAATTTAATTGACGAATGAGAATATTAGAATTTTAACTCTCCTTTACCCTGTCGTAAAATTACCGGGTCTCCTGAAGAACAATCAACTACGGTTGAAGGTTCAATTCCCCCAATGCCACCATCAATAACGATATCGGCGAAATCTTCCCACTTTTCGTGAATTAATTCAGGATTTGTTGTGTATTCAATTTCATCACTCTCATCTTTTATAGAGGTGCTTAAGACCGGGTTGCCGAGTTGAGCAACAATTTCTCGAATGATATTATTATCAGGTATTCGGATACCAACTGTTTTTCTTTTCTTATAAATCTTTGGAAGTGATGAAGTTGTTGGTAAGATAAAAGTGAATGGTCCGGGCAGATTCCTTTTCATTAATTTAAATATCGGCGTACTAACTTTCGCATATTCACTGATAATGTTTAAGTCGTTACATATAATGGAAAGGTTACTTTTTAAAGGGTTTATACCCTTAAGTTCGCAGATTTTCTCAACTGCCCGGACATTCAGTGCATCACAACCAATTCCATACAGGGTATCAGTAGGATAGATAACAGTGCCTCCTTCATGAAGCAGAGATACTATCCTTTCGATATCCCGTTGATTGGGGTTTTCGTTATATAATTTGACCAGCATAGGTGCAAATATATAAAATTTAATTTATCCGTAATTTACATCCTCTTCTGAGCCGCTTTCTTCCAGTCCGTTGCTATACTGTTTCATTGCACGCAGACTCATACCCATACTTGAGAAGCCTCCATCGTTGTATAGGTTTTGCATAGTTACTTTTTTGGTTAAATCGGAGAACATCACTATACAATAGTTTGCAGCATCATCTGCATCAGCATTGCCAAGTGGTGCCATTCTTTCGCCGAAGTCCATAAGATCCTTCATTCCCTTAACACCGCTGCCGGCAGTTGTAATGGTTGGAGATTGCGAGATAGTATTTACACGAACTCCCCTGTCGCGTCCGTAAATATATCCAAAACTACGTGTTATTGACTCAAGCAGTGCTTTAGCATCGGCCATATCGTTATATCCGTAGAATGTGCGCTGAGCAGCTACATATGTAAGTGCAAGAATTGAACCTTCTTCTTCAATAGCATCCAGTTTACGTGCTACCTGAAGCATTTTGTGAAATGAAACAGCAGATATGTCGAGTGTTTTCATTAACATATCATAGTCCAGGTCATCATAAGTTCTTTTTTTACGAACGTTAGGAGACATTCCGATGGAGTGCAGAACAAAATCTATTTTACCTCCAAGAATTTCTACTGATTTCTGGAATACCATCTCCAGGTCTTCTACATTTGTAGCATCAGCCGGTAGAATTTCAGCATTGAGTTTTTCTCCCAATGCGGCAGTTTCTCCCATTCTAACTGCTACAGGAGTGTTAGACAGTGTTATAATTGCACCTTCTTCAACAGCTCTTTCAGCCACTTTCCAGGCGATTGACATTTCATTTAACGCCCCGAAGATTATTCCTCTTTTTCCTTTTAATAAATTGTAGCTCATAATTTTTTCAATTTAAATAATCCAAATCAAGCTTATTGTATGGATTATGCTGTGATATAATATCAATAACTAATTAATATTTTTATAAAACTGCGCAAATGTACTAAAAATGTGCATTTGATAAACACAATTAAGAGAAATAAGTTCTGTTAACATGAAAAAAAGCGGAATTGATATTCCGCTTTAATAAATTTTTATGGCATTGCTACTTGCTTGTTAAGCTGCTACAGTCTCATTTTCAACTGTAATTCCTTTCCAAACTAAAGCTGCAATTGCTGCGCCCAATAATGGAGCAACTATAAACAACCATAACTGAGAAATTGCCGCTCCTCCTTCAAATAATGCCGGTCCGATGCTACGGGCAGGGTTTACTGATGTTCCGGTGATTGGGATACATACGATGTGAACTAAAACTAAAGCAAGGCCGATAGCTAATCCGGCAAACTTATTTAGTCCGTTTTTTGCTGTTACACCCAGCACAACCAGCACAAAGATGAAAGTAAACACTGTTTCCGCAACAAATGCTTGTGTTGCCATTCCATCTTCAAAACCATTTGCACCTGTCAGAGTAGTAGTTGAGCCTGAATCTTTTGCCAAAAACCATAGAATGGATGAGCCAATGATTGCACCTATAATTTGAAATACCATATACATAGCTGCATCTTTACCGCTCATTCTTCCCGAAAGAAATACCCCAAGAGTTATAGCCGGGTTAATATGACATCCGGATATACTTCCAATGGCATATGCCATTGCTACAACAGATAAACCGAAAGCAAATGCAACCCCCAAAGTTCCAACACTAATAAATGGCTGTTCTGCACCTGCAAAAACTGCTGCACCACACCCCATTAAAACCAGCACCATTGTACCAATTAATTCTGCTAAATACTTTCTCATTGCTTTTTGATATTTTAATAAAACATACTCTATATCGCAAAGAAATAAAATAAAATTTAATATTCTACTAATTGAGCTGAAAATGGGGATTTACTCCATGCTTTTTCTTTAAACTGTCTGTTTTATTAATTTTTATGTGAAATCAATTGAACTTTTCATGGCTGGATTGTTATAGAGGGTAAGTTTTATTATTATGACAATCACTTATATATATCATAGTTGCTATTTAATTGAGTTTGATGAATTTTCAATTCTGATAGATTATTATAAAGATGCCGACCGTCCGGATGGTACCAGATGGGTAGAGGATTATCTGCTCAATAAAGAGGAGGAGCTTTATGTACTTTGCACTCATTCTCACTCAGATCATTATAATCCTGATATTTTATCCTGGCGAAACTGGAAGAAAAATATTAAATATATCTTTTCTGAAGAAATTCTGGAGAGTGAAGAATTAAAAGAGACTTCAGTCTATTTTCTAAATAAAGAGCAGGTGTTTGAAGATCATCGGGTAAAGATTAAAGCGTTTGGCTCTACTGACGCCGGAGGCTCTTTTTTGATTAACTGTGGCGGTAAACTGATTTTTCACGCAGGAGATTTAAACAATTGGCATTGGCGTGAAGAGGTGGATGCTGAGGAGGCTTTATCATATGAGAATCATTTTTTATGTGAGCTTGAACTGATTTCTGAGAAATCGGATAACCTGTATATTGCAATGTTTCCGGTAGACCCAAGGTTGGGAAAAGACTATATGCGTGGTCCCGAGCAGTTTATTGCCAGAATAAAGACAGATTATTTTATGCCAATGCATTTTGGTGATAAGTATGATATGGCTAACCAGTTTGAAGAAACAGCTAAAAAGTATGACTGCAAATATCTGCCTCTCACACAGAAGGGGCAATCATATCATTTATAAGTTGATTTAAATAATAACAATAAAAAGGATAACAATGGAGATTAAAGCAAGATTTGACCACTACAATATTAATGTTTTCGATTTAAGAAAGAGTATTAAGTTTTATGAAGAGGCATTAGGTCTTAAAGAGGTTCGC
>CAZYNA010000013.1:24847-33273 GCA_964648775.1 uncultured Proteiniphilum sp.
GGATATTGGATAGAAATATTACCTTTGCACAGATAAACAGTAAAGAAAAGGTTATGGATTTTTTCAATTATAAGCGTCGCCCAACCATTAATGTTGCAGTTGGCAATATCTTTATGGGAGGTGATTATCCGGTAGTTATTCAGACTATGACTAACACTAATACTCTTGATACAGAGGCGAGTGTTGCTCAGTGTGAAAGAATTATTGATTCGGGTGCTGATTTGATAAGGCTAACAACTCAGGGTGTTCGCGAGGCTAATAATTTGCGTGAGATACTTCAACAGTTGAGAGATAAGGGTTATACAACCCCTCTTTCGGCAGATATACATTTTAATCCAAGGGCTGCCCATGTTGCTGCAACAATTGCAGAGAAGGTTAGAATAAATCCCGGCAACTTTGTAGATAAACAGAAGACATTTGCAGAGATAGAATATAATGACGAGGAGTATGCTCTGGAGCTTGAAAAAATAAGGAGTAAAGTAGTGCCATTCCTCGATATTTGTAAAGAACACGGTACGGCTGTGCGTATTGGAGTGAACCATGGGTCGTTGTCAGACAGAATCATGACTCGTTATGGCGATACACCTGAAGGTATGGTTGAGTCGTGTATGGAATTTCTTCGTATTGCAATAGAGGAGGATTTTAAAGATATTGTGATCTCGATGAAAGCCTCAAACACATTGTTGATGACGAAGGCGGTAAGGCTGTTGGTTGAAACAATGGATAAAGAAGATATCCACTTTCCTTTGCATCTTGGAGTAACTGAGGCCGGTAATGGAGACGACGGGCGAATGAAATCAGCTGTTGGGATTGGTGCACTTCTTATTGATGGTATGGGAGACACCATACGTGTGTCATTAAGTGAAGAGCCTGAAGCAGAGATTCCTGTTGCTCAGAAACTGGTAGAGTATGTTGAGCTGCGCAAGGGGCATGAAAAAATTGAAGGGGAGTTGTATCCCGGCTTTTCACCATTTTCAATGGATAAACGTGAAACCAATCAAGTCTGGAATATTGGAGGTGAGCAGCTGCCGGTTGTTATTTCCGATAGAAGCAGGATTACTGACATGTCTATAAATCCTCACTTTATCCCGGATTATATTTATGTGGGGGAGAGTGTTCCTGATAATTTTCCTAAGGGTATGAAGTCGATTGTTGATTTTAAAAACTGGGAGGATAGGATTGATAATTTCCCGCTATTTACTTTGCAGACCTCAGGTATTAATGAGGGTAAAGGTGATGATATAAATGATTGCAACGCTAAAGTGAAATTTCTCAAACTTTCTTATCCGGAACTGTCGGATAATGTTATTAAGTTTTTAAAGCAGACTGCCGGCATAGCTGTAATTCTAACAACTGATCATTTGAATGGAGTGGGTGAGCAGAGGGCGTTCTTTCATAAGTTGCTCAATAACGACTGTAGAGTGCCGGTTGTACTTCAGAGGAGTTATAACGAGGATGAGGCTGAAGATATCCAGATTAAAGCGGGGGTTGATTTCGGAACTGTATACCTTGATGGCTTTGGAAATGGTATCATGATGAGTAACGAAGGTGCTATTGACATCAATGATATGGATGCTTACTCTTTCGGGATTCTACAGGCATCACGGGTAAGAACCAGTAAAACAGAGTTTATCTCTTGTCCTGGTTGTGGAAGGACCTTGTTTGATTTACAGTCGACTGTGGCTGTCGTTCAAAAACACTTTTCCCACCTTAAACATCTGAAAATAGGTATAATGGGATGTATTGTGAATGGTGTTGGTGAGATGGCTGATGCTGATTATGGATATGTTGGTGCAGAGCATGGGAAAATATCACTCTACAGGAAAAAAGAACTTGTAGAAAAGAATATACCACAGGCTGAAGCGGTTGAACATTTAATTCAGCTGATTAAGGATCATGGTGATTGGGTGGAACCTGAAAATAATTAAATTGATATTGTGTGTTTTTTTTGGTAATTTCACAAAAAAGCAGTAATATTGCACCCGCTTTTGACTTACTTACGTCAAAAACAAAGGTCCCATAGCTCAGTTGGTTAGAGCACCTGACTCATAATCAGGGGGTCACAGGATCATGCCCTGTTGGGACCACAACAAAAAAGGAGTTAAGAATAAAATCTCAACTCCTTTTTTTGTCTTGGTGATATATGCTACATTTCTGTAATAAGTTTATACTTAGGAACAAGCGCTTTCATTATCATCCATCCAATCAGGTAAGCGAATGCACAGACTATAAATATTATAAAATACCCCGATTCAATACCTTCAAATCCAAAGAATTTTAAATTGGTGTTTGCTGTAAAATCAAACAAAACACCAGAGCCTTTATTTATCAGGTATGAACCAATTCCACCTGCCATACCTCCAATACCGGTAATTGTGCCTACTGCATATTTTGGAAACATATCGCTTACTGTTGTAAATATGTTTGCCGACCATGATTGATGGGCCGCTGCAGCTATACCAATAATAATTACAGGAATCCATACGGATATAGTTCCCAGAGGTTGTGCAAAAAGAATGAGTACCGGGAAGAATGCAAATAATAGCATAGCTCTCATTCTACCTTGATATGGGTCTATTTTTTTCTTTTTCATAAAATATGCCGGGAAGTAGCCCGCTGCAAATACAGATATCATGGAAATTGCGTATACAAGGAATACGTGAGGCGCACTTTGCGTAGAGTTTAATCCGTAAACAGAGCTCAGATATGCCGGTATCCAAAACAGGAGGAACCACCAAACACCGTCAGTAAGAAATTTTCCGATAGTGAACGACCAGGTCTGTCTATGTCTGAAAGCCTGTCTGAACGTTACTTTACTGCCGGTTTTTTCACTCCCGTTTGTAATTGCATTGGTTTCAGAGGTCTCTATTTCATCGTCTTGGTTTATATAAGCTAATTCAGCTGCGTTTACTCTTTTGTTCTTTTCCGGTTTTTCGTAAATAAACACCCAGAATCCCATCCAGATAAATCCTAATGCACCAATTATAATAAATGCCATCTCCCATCCCCATGCTCTTGCAATAAATGGAATGGTTAGTGGTGCAATTAAAGCCCCAATTTGTGCACCTGCGTTAAAAAGACTTGTTGCATAGGCTCTGTCCTTTTTAGGAAAGTACTCAGCTGTAGCCTTAACAGCAGCGGGGAAGTTTCCTGCTTCTCCAATGGCAAGAACCAGTCGTGCAAAAATAAATAATGTAACACTTACTGATACCACTAAAGAAACATCTCCCACTGTACCAATTATTTCACGTGCTCCTGCAAAGCTCATAGTCCATTCATCAGCTACTATCCCTGCAGTTAATAGTCCGCAGAATGCATGCATTATTGCTCCGACAGACCATATTCCAATAGCCCACAGGTATCCTTTTTTTGTATCCAGCCTATCGACAAACTTGCCTGCAAAGAGCATTGATATTGCATAAAACAGTGAAAATAGACCTGCAATATTTCCATAATCGCTGTTAGTCCAATGAAACTCAGGCGCTATAAAATCAGCCCATGTAAGAGACAGCACCTGCCGGTCGAGATAGTTTACGGTTGTAGCCAAAAACAGCATAAGGCAAATAGTCCATCGCTGGTTGGTCATTTTTGCATTTCCTTGTTGTAGATTACTCATGATGTTATTTTAATGATAGTTTTGTGCTTTTAAATTGAATTGTACACAATGTTATTAAATCTCTTGTAATAATCTATGGTTTCTGATGTTAGAATATCAAGCTGAACATAATTCTCCTTATTAACCGGTCTCTTTATAATTAAAAATTCTAACAAAGTTTTCATTGAAAAAAAGCCTTGATATTCTGGTTCCTGGCTGATTAGAAAATCAATTTGTCCATTTTTCATTGCCTCAATATTTGGCGTTGTTATATCCATACATATTAATCTAATATTATTGATTCTGTTACTTGAGAGGTAGTTGGCAATAAAATTGCCTCGCGAATTCATCACAACAAGTCCGGTAATATTATTGTGTTTGTTAAAAAACCCGGAAAGCTGTTTTTCATTGTTGTCTTGATTTGAAACAGAGAATGGGATTTGTATGATTTTGTTAGAATATCCCTGATTTGTCAGATAGTCTTTAAATCCTTTTTTCCTAATGATAGTGGTATTTGCACTACTATCGCCTGTTCTTACTGCTTGCAGCAATCCGATGTCAGATCCAATAGGGGTTATTGAAGTTATAAGTTTTGCAAATAATCTGCCAACTGTATAATGGTCTGCCGAAAAGAATGCAAGAGGGTCTGTCCCTTCCATTGCTGAATCAACAAATATATACGGAGTTCCCTTCTTATCCATAGCCTTGCACAATTCAATTGTTTCCTCTTTGAAGGTGGGACCAATTATAAGCGCATCCATTTCGAAGTTTTCTAACTCTTTGAAAACCTCTTTGCACGAATATATATCATATTGATTGTAAGTAAAAATATGGTAGTTAACTTTAATATTCTCATATTCTTTAAGTGCATGTTGGATTCCATTATGAATACTCTCCCAATAGGCACCTTCAGAAAATTGTGGAGTAGTAACTACAATTGTGTATTCTCTTTTTAATGAAATGGCTGATACATGAATGTTAGGTCGATATTCAACCTGGCGTAATACATTCTCAATAGCTTCACGTGCAGTATCAGAAACATTGCCACGGTTATGCAGCACTCTGTCTACAGTTCCGGGCGAAACGCCTGCCATTTTTGCTATATCTTTTATACGTATCTTTTTTTGCATTTAAAGTTAGTATTAAACCTGCTTGTGAAATGTCAGTTCTCACTATAAATCAGAAAAGCAAAAACTTGTATATCAGGATAATTAATAATAAATAGATTTTGTTTTCTGCAAATTATATGTACTTTTGTGCACGTACACAAAAGTAGAATTATTTTCTCATTCAAAAAATTAAAGTTCAATTATTTTCAAAAAATTGAATTGGAGTATTAAAAAGGGCACAAAAAAATAATTACCTATGATTAGTTTTATACACGACGACTTTTTGTTTCAGACTGACACTGCAAAACAGTTGTATCACGACCATTCTGAAAAACTACCTATTATTGATTATCACTGTCATCTCAACCCAAAAGAGATTGCAGAGGATCATAAGTTTAAGACTATAACTGAGCTGTGGCTTGGGGGGGATCATTATAAATGGAGATTGCTGCGTGCAAATGGAGTAGCAGAAAAATATATTACAGGAGATGCTCCCGACTGGGAGAAGTTTGAGAAATGGGCGGCGACTGTGCCGTACACAATGCGAAATCCTATGTATCACTGGACTCACCTGGAGTTGAAGCGTGTGTTTGGTATTAATGAGCTTCTTAATCCTGAAACGGCTCGTGATATTTATGAGAAGACCAACAAGATGCTGCAAGAGCCTGAGTTTTCGGCACGTGGACTAATGAAGAGGTTTAATGTTGAGGTTGTATGCACTACAGACGACCCAACTGACTCGCTTGTGTATCATCAGCAGATTAAAGATAGTGGATTTGATATAAAGGTTTTGCCTACATGGAGACCGGATAAGTCGATGGCTGTAGAAAACGTTACTGTATTTGGTGAATATATTGAAAAACTAAATGAAGTTACAGGTACTACAATTGAAAGCTTTGATGATTATTTGAGAGCTATTCGAAATAGACACAATTATTTTGAGTTGAATGGATGTAAGTTAGCCGACCATGGAATAGATAATTTTTTCTCGGAACATTGCACTATTGATGAGGCTACTGCTATATTTAATAAGGTGTATAAGCAAAAAAATACATTAACTGACTTGGAGGTTTTAAAGTTTAAGTCGAAAATGCTATATGAAAACGCTATAATGAATTATGAAAAAGGATGGGTGCAGCAATTTCATTATGGTGCAATTCGTAACAATAATAGCAGGATGTTTGATGCATTAGGTCCCGATGCAGGTTATGACTCCATGAACGATGCGAGTGGTGTTGCAAAGTCTTTGTCGCTATTTTTTGACAGCCTGGAAAAAGATAGCAAGCTTGCAAAATCAATAATCTATAACCTCAACCCAAATGATAATTATCTTATTGCGTCAATGATTGGTAATTTCCAGGACGGCACTGTTCCCGGTAAGATTCAGTTTGGATCAGGCTGGTGGTTTCTTGATCAGAAAGATGGAATGGAAGACCAGATGAATATTCTTTCTACTCAAGGATTGTTTAGCAGATTTGTTGGAATGCTTACTGACTCACGAAGTTTTGTATCCTACCCTCGACATGAGTATTTCAGAAGGATACTATGCAATCTTATAGGGGATGATATTGAAAAAGGATTGTTGCCGGAGACTGAGTTTGATTTTTTGAGCAAAATGGTTGAAGGGATATCCTATTACAATGCAAAAGAGTACTTTAATTTCTGATTGAAATAAATAAAACGAAATATTATGTATGAATTATTTAACATCAAGGACAGTGTAATTGTTATAACTGGTGGAACAGGTGTATTAGGAGCTTCAATGGTTGAGTATCTGGCCGCTCACGGTGCAAAAGTGGCGGTCTTAGCCAGAAGTATAGAAAAAGGGAATAGCCTTATAGAAAAGGTGAAAGCTGATGGTGGTGAGGCGATATTCCTTCAGACCAATGTGACTGATGAGGCGGTCCTTAAACAGAATGCAAAAGATATTGCTGAAAAATATGGCAGAATTGATGTACTTATAAATGGAGCAGGAGGTAATATACCGGGTGCAACAATTGGTCCCGAGAGTACAATATTTGATTTAAATCCGGGAGATTTCCGCAAAGTAGTTGATTTAAACCTGATGGGAACAGTATTGCCAACTTTAGCTTTTGCAGAGTATATGGTTAAGGAGAAGAAAGGGAATATTATCAATATTTCTTCTGCATCAGCATTTCGTCCTTTAACCCGCGTTGCAGGTTATGGTGCAGCCAAGGCTGCTGTAACAAATTTTACAAAATATATGGCAGGAGAACTTGCTATAAAGTTTGGAGAGGAGTTTAGAGTAAATGCAATTTGCCCCGGTTTCTTTATTACTGAGCAGAACAGAACTTTACTTACTAATTCTGATGGTTCATACACCGATCGCGGCAACACTATAATTGCACATACTCCTTTCAGGAGATTTGGAGCACCTGAAGAATTGCTAGGCACTCTTCACTACCTGATTAGTGATGCTTCAAAATTCGTAACGGGCACTGTTGCCATTGTTGATGGTGGCTTCGATGCATTCAGTATTTAAGTTAATAGTTGATTCATTTAATAGTCATAATTATGTCTTTAGAACTTAGAAAAGATTTTAAATATTCGCTGGTTGTCCCCACAAGTATGGGGGTTAGAATTACACCGGTGAACTCTCTCCCCGTGAGAAGTACCAATATGTTTCAGATGCAGGCAACAAGTGCAGAATCTAATGTGGCAAGTATTTCGTCGTATTTGGGACTTCCCGTGAAAGTACTGACTAACTTTGTTAAGGGCAGTCCCATTGCTGATTTTATAAAATCAGATTTAAGGGCAAGAAATATGGAATACGAAGGGCCGGAAGTGCCGCAAGGAGGACCGTGGGGTTATCGTCATCAGTTTAATATTGCGGATAGTGGATTTGGGCTACGGGGACCAAGAGTTCAGAACGACCGTGCCGGTGAGGTTGGCAGAACTTTAAATGTAAAGGATTTTGATCTTGAAAGAATCTTTGGTGAAGAAGGAGTTCAGATTGTACATTTATCAGGATTAATTGCTGCTTTATCTCCGGAAACAAGTAACTTCTGTCTTGAGATTGCCAGATTTGCAAAAAAGCATGGTACATTAATCTCTTTCGACCTTAATCACAGGGCTACTTTCTGGAAAGGGCGAGAAGAAGAACTTAGAAAAGCATTTATTGAAATTGCATCTCTTTCGGATATTCTTATCGGTAACGAAGAGGATTATCAACTTTGTCTTGGAGTACAAGGACCTGATGCGGGTGGTGAGAATATTGATGATTCCATTGAAGCATTTAAAGGAATGATTATAAATGCCAGTAAGGCTTTCCCTAATGTTTCGGTATTTGCAAATACCTTACGGGAGGTAATTAATGCTAATGAACATCTGTGGGGTGCCATTGTTTATGAAAATGAAACCTGGCATGAAGCTCCACTGCGAACAATTAATGTTATGGACCGTATTGGTGGCGGTGATGGTTTTGTTGGCGGATTACTATACAGTATACTTAAAGGTATGGATTCAGAAAAATGGATTCAGTTTGCATGGGCAAGTGGTGCATTAGCAACAACTTTCCTTACAGATTATGCGCAACCTTCTGACGAAGACATGATTTGGAGCATTTGGGAGGGTAATGCCAGAGTAAAAAGATAAAAAATATTTAAAATGAAAAAGAAAGCAGATATTGGTTTGATTGGATTAGCCGTTATGGGCGAGAATCTGGTGCTTAATATGGAGAGCAAAGGCTATACAGTTGCTGT
>CAZYNA010000013.1:33373-38670 GCA_964648775.1 uncultured Proteiniphilum sp.
GAAGAAGGCGCATTGCTCGGTCCGTCTTTGATGCCCGGCGGAAGTCCCGAAGCATGGCCTCATATTAAAGAGATTTTTCAATCGGTTGCTGCAAAGGTTGATGATGGTGTTCCTTGTTGCGATTGGGTAGGCGAGAATGGTGCAGGGCATTTTGTGAAAATGGTGCATAATGGCATTGAATATGGTGATATGCAGATTATTAACGAAGCATATCATCTCATGAAAGACCTGCTTGGAATGGATGCTTTTGAGCAACACGAAGTGTTTGCAAAATGGAATAAAGGTGTACTCGACTCATATCTTATTGAGATAACTGCTGATATACTGGCATTTAAAGATGAAGATGGAACACCACTTGTTGAGAATATCCTTGACACAGCCGGTCAGAAAGGTACAGGAAAATGGACAGCAGTTACTGCGCTTGAACTTGGAATACCTCTGACTTTAATTGGAGAGTCTGTATTTTCGCGTTGTTTATCGGCTCAGAAGGATTTAAGAGTGAAAGCATCGAAGGTGCTGACCGGAAAAAAGCCTGATTTTAAAGGTGATAAGGAGCAGTTTGTAAATGATCTTGAGAATGCAATTTATGCATCAAAGATTATATCTTATGCACAAGGTTATGATCTTATGATGGAAGCTGCAAAAGAGTACAACTGGAATCTTAATTATGGAGGAATTGCGCTTATGTGGCGTGGTGGATGTATTATTCGTTCACGCTTTTTAGGTGATATAAAAAATGCATTCGACAATAACCCGAAATTAGAGAATCTTCTTCTGGATCCGTTCTTCAAGGATGCAATACAGTCTGCTGAAGAGAGCTGGAGAAGGGTATGTGCTACTGCGTTGCAAAATGGAGTTCCCGTTCCTGCACTAACCTCTGCATTGGGATATTATGATGGCTTCAGAAGTGAGCGACTACCTGCAAACCTACTTCAGGCTCAAAGGGATTATTTCGGAGCGCATCAGTATGAGAGGCTGGACAGACCGAGGGGCAAGTTTTTCCACACCGACTGGACAGGTCGCGGCGGAAGTACTGCTTCTACTACATATGATGTTTAATCAAGGTTTTTATCTACAATGATATACTACGAAATTGGGTCCTCTCAGACAAGTTTATCAAATGACGACTTGAAAAAAGGACTCCATGAGGCTTTAAACATATTGGGGAATCGCCGGAAAGTTCTGGCGGTTCCACCCGATTATACACGTTTGCCAAGTAAAGCGGGAAATCTTACCGAGTTTGCATGGGAATATTTTCAGGATAAGCTGACAGATATTCTGCCGGCTCTGGGAACGCATACCCCCATGACTGATCATCAGATTAGTGATATGTTTGGTAATACACCCCGGTCGCTATTCAGAGATCACGACTGGCGTAATGATGTTGCTACTCTGGGTGAAGTTCCTTCAGAATATATAAATGAAATTTCAGAAGGAAAAGTTAATTTTTCATGGCCTGCTCAGGTTAATAAACTATTAATTGAAGGCGATTTTGATCTTATACTTTCCATTGGTCAGGTAGTACCACATGAGGTGGTGGGTATGGCCAACTATAATAAAAATATTCTCGTAGGCACAGGCGGTAGCGAAGGCATAAATAAAAGTCACTATATAGGAGCTGTATACGGAATGGAGCGAATGATGGGACGTGCTGACACTCCTGTCAGAAAAGTATTCAACTATGCTTCAGAAAAGTATTTGAAAGATCTTCCGATAGTTTATGTGCTAACGGTAGTTGGTGTCAATAAAGATGGTGAACAACAAACATACGGTCTATTTATAGGAGATGACATTGAAGTGTTTGATCGTGCTGCAAAGCTCTCTCTTGAAGTAAATTTTGTTATGGTTGAGAAGCCTCTTCAAAAAGTAGTTGTGTGGTTAGACCCAACTGAATTCAAGAGTACATGGCTTGGGAATAAGTCGATTTACCGCACCCGAATGGCAATTGCAGATGGAGGTGAATTGATTGTTTTGGCCCCTGCTCTCAAAGAATTTGGCGAAGATAAAGCAATTGATGAGCTAATACGCAGGTACGGCTATTTTGGCACACCATATACACTTAAAGCTGTTGAGGAAGACTCAGAACTCAGAGAGAATTTAGGAGCTGCGGCACATCTTATTCACGGTTCAACTGAAGGGAGATTCAAGGTAACTTATTGTCCGGGCAAAGAGGCTGAAAATCTTACTAAAGAAGAGATTGAAAGTGTTGGTTTTGGATGGGGGGATTTTGATAAGGCAATGGAGAAATATAATCTCCCAAAACTTAAGGAAGGCTTTAATACACTTCCTGATGGCGAAGAGATTTATTACATTTCTAGTCCCGCTTTAGGTTTATGGGCCTATAAAGATAGATTTGAATAGTCTATACTGAACATATAACAAATATATAACTATCATGACGACAAGAAGAGATTTTATCAAGAGTGCTACACTGGCTTCTGCCGGTCTTGCAGTTGGAGGCCTTTCAACAAGAACAAGCGCTGCAAGTTACAGCAGGATTGTTGGGGCTAACAAGAAAGTAAACATTGCTTATATTGGAATTGGCAATAGAGGATGGGAAATAATAGAGCAGCTTGATTTGACAGGAATGACAAATGTAGTTGCTCTGTGTGATGTGGATTTGGGTGCTGAGCATACTACAAAAGCTTTGGAAAAGTATCCTTCCGCAAAGAGATTTAAGGACTTCAGAGAGATGTTTGACAAAGTGGGTAATGAGATTGAGGCGGTGGCAATAGCAACTCCGGACTTTGCTCATTTTCCTGCAGTTATGATGTCAATTAAAGAGGGTAAGCACGTTTATGTTGAGAAACCACTCGCACGTACATTTCTTGAAAACGAACTATTGATTCAGGCTGCTAGAAAGTATCCGAATGTAGTTACACAAATGGGTAATCAGGGACATTCTGAAGCAAATTATTTTCAATTTAAAGCTTGGAAAGAGGCTGGTATAATTAAAGATGTAACAGCGGTTACTGCACATATGAATAACGCTCGTCGCTGGCATGGCTGGGACCCTAATATCAAGAAGTTTCCTGCAGCAGAGCCAATTCCTGAAACTCTGGATTGGGATATTTGGACAATGGCGGCAAGACATCACGATTATAACAAGGATTTTCACTACGGTCAGTGGCGTTGCTGGTACGACTTCGGTATGGGTGCTTTGGGCGATTGGGGCGCACACATTATAGATACTGCACATGAGTTCCTTGATTTAGGATTACCGGAAGAAGTTACTCCTTTAAAACTATCCGGTCATAACGACTATTTCTTCCCGATGTCCAGTACAATTGAATTTAAATTCCCTAAGCGTGGGGATATGCCTCCGGTTGTTATTACATGGTATGATGGGGTTGATAATATTCCTGCTGTTCCGCAAGGATATGGTGCTATTGAGTTAGATCCTAATATACCAACTGTAGCGGGTGGACAAATTCAGCCTGCTAAACTAAATCCGGGTAAGGAGATTTATAGTAAGGACCTTACATTTAAAGGTGGTTCTCACGGAAGTACTTTAAGTATTATTCCTGAAGAAAAGGCGAATGATATGGTAAAACATCTTCCTGAGGTACCAAAGAGTCCTTCAAATCATTTTATGAACTTTCTTCTGGCATGTCAGGGCAAGGAAAAAGCACGCTCACCATTTGAAGTGTCAGGTCCGTTAAGTCAGGTATTCTCTTTGGGGGTTGCAGCACAGAGGTTGAATCGTAAGATAGTTTTCGATAGAGAAACGAAACGTGTAACAAATGACCCCTTTGCTGATGCATTCCTAACAGGAGAGCCTCCAAGAAAAGGATGGGAATATTATTATATTGTGTAATTAACAGATCATTTATCTATATCAAATATATTGAATAATTAAAGATGAAAAATAATATTTTTATAATTCTTGTTACGGCAATGATATTAGCATCTTGTTCACAGCAAGGGCCAAACTGGCAGAGTCTATTTAATGGAGAGAACCTCGACGGTTGGGAAAAACTAAATGGAACAGCGGAATTTAGAGTAGAAGACAATACGATTGTTGGAATTTCGGAACTAAATACTCCAAACACTTTTTTAACCACTACAGAAACTTATGGTGATTTTATCTTAGAATTTGATTTTAAAGTTGAAAATGGTTTAAATTCAGGAGTGCAATTCCGAAGCTTGAGTTTACCTAGCTACAATGATGGTCGTGTTCATGGCTATCAGTTTGAAATTGACCCATCTGACAGGGCATGGACAGGCGGTGTTTATGATGAAGCAAGACGTGGATGGATTTATCCGCTGAATTATAACCCTGAAGGACAGAAAGCTTTTAAGAATGAGGAGTGGAATAGTGCGAGGATTGAAGCAATTGGCAATTCTATTCGCACCTGGGTAAATGGTGTTCCTTGTGCAGATTTGCTTGATAATACAACATCTTCGGGCTTCATAGCACTTCAGGTTCACTCTATAAGAAATGAAGAGCTTGTCGGAAAAACTGTAGCGTGGAGAAATATAAGAATTCTTACGGATGACATAGAGCAGTATAGAACACCGGACAACGCTGACGTAAAACAATTAAATCAGATTGCCAATACAATTTCGGAGCGTGAAGCGGCTGAAGGATGGCGCTTGCTATGGGATGGTGAAACAACAGAAGGCTGGAGAGGAGCTAAGTTAGACGAATTTCCAGAACAAGGCTGGTCAATTAATGACGGTATTCTTAAAGTGCATAAAGGCGACGGTGGTGAGTCGACCGGTGGCGGAGATATTGTAACAACCCGACCATATAAGAACTTTATGCTAAAGGTTGATTTCAGAATTACACAAGGTGCCAATAGTGGAATAAAGTATTTTGTTGACACTAACTTAAATAAAGGAGAGGGATCAGCGATTGGATGTGAGTTTCAAATACTTGACGACAGGAACCACCCTGATGCAAAACTTGGTAGAGATGGTAATAGAACTTTAGGATCGCTATATGATTTGATACCTGCTCCCGAAGACAAGCCATTTCGTAGTGGATTCTTTAATACTGCAATGGTTGTTGTTGAGGGAAATAAGGTGGAGCATTGGCTGAATGGAGTTAAGATTGTTGAGTATGAACGCAACACCGATGAGTGGGAAGAGATAGTTCAAGAAAGCAAGTATAAAGATTGGCCCAATTTTGGTAATGCTGAGGAGGGATTACTTTTACTTCAGGATCATGGAGATGAGGTATGGTTTCAAAATATAAAAATTAAAGAGCTAGATTAATCATATTTTTAATAGCTAAAAAACCGCCGCACAAAGTAACATTTGTCCGGCGGTTTTTGGTAATTACGTAGATTTAA
>CAZYNA010000014.1:0-37545 GCA_964648775.1 uncultured Proteiniphilum sp.
AGAGCGAAATGATAATCAACTGACTCTCAACTTATTTTAAGTGGACAGTAGTGATGAACTATGCAATTTTAGAAGAACAGGATTATTCGGAATTAGCTCAGCAAATTCAGGAAGTGGCAGAAACAAAAAGTGAGGATGAGCTCTTTGAAATTTTAGGGAAAGCTCTTTATGAAAGTGGATTGGAAGTTGCACCGGAAAGCTATGAGGTTGCTGCAATTCCTATTACATTTGATGGGAACGCAAATAAGTTCAATATTAAAAACTCTGAATTTTGTGGAATATAGTCAACCACAAGCCGTAGAGATCGCAAATCAGAAAGGACGAAAACTGTTTGAAAGAATAAAAAAAGCAGTTTGCACGAATAAAGAAATAAGAAATTTTTTCACAGGTGATAAGGACTTACAGTACTATTTAAAAATAGGAATCCCCGTGATTTTAGCACTTGTTTCTCCCTCTCTTGCACTTGGTCCGTTAGGATTGGCTATAGCTGTTATAATCATATCATTGATACTTAAAGTAGGATACGAAGTGTATTGCGAAGCATTTATTATAGCAGAATAAATAATAATTAAATCGAGAAAAAGAGAGCATACCACTTCACCTGATTATTTAATAGATGAAGTGAAGACAGTTTTAACGATGCGGGACATCATCAGATTGATGTGGTTCTTCATCGTTTTTTATTTAAAATATCGTATATTTATCGTGCCAAACAGACATTAGCGGTAATTTTGCAGAACTCCTCACTAACAAACTCAAAAAAATGACACAGTTACAAATGATTGACAGAACTAAATCTATAGCACTACAAGACACGAATGTTTCCGCTGTTTTAATGTATGGTTCATTTACGAAAAATGAAGGCGACCAATATTCAGACATAGAATTTTATATTTTCTTGAAAAGTAAAAAAGATTTTTCAGCCGAAAAATGGGTAAACCAGATTCATCCGGTTGCACTATGTTTTACCAACGAATATGGGAGTGAAGTGGCTATTTTCGATAATATGATCAGAGGCGAATTTCATTTTTTAAAAACGAAAGAAATTGAAATTATTAAATTGTGGGAAGGTGTGGTTGCATTTAGTGACTTTGACCAAATGAATTTAGTGGATAAAGACGGACTTTTAACAAAAGTGCTCAATCAGATTAAAATAAAATCACCTGAAAGATCCACAAATCAAAATATTTCGTGGTTAAGTGAATCACTTTTAAATGTTTTGCTAACAACAAGCAACCTCATTAAACGTGGTGAGTTTGCTCACGCTCATCAAAGTTTGTCGAATGTTCAGAAGTATTTACTTTGGCTCATAAGAATAACAACCGACAAAACACAACATTGGGAAAGTCCAACCAAAAGTCTTGAAAAAGATATTGATTCTACGTGGTATTCAGCTTACAAGACAGTTACAACTGACTTACAGCCTGAAAACATACGTTTGTCTTTTGAAAATTCGTTGAAATTAGCCGAAAAACTATTTGAACAACTGAATATTGAGCCAAAATTGAAAGAAATACTGAACAGAATTAAATAAAACAACTCAAATCAGTAACCGATTTTTCATCCACTTATTCAAAATCGAGGTGTAAAATCTTCGCCAAACAAGGACCTATCAAGGCCTATAATAAATAATCTAAAATAAGCAAAAAACAAACAACAAATATCTGTTGAATATCAATAATTATTTACTTCTTTTGCGGAATGATAAATCATTTTAAGATGCTATGAAACGAATTTCAATCTCATTTCTTAAGGTAGTTATTGTACTTATTGGTATGGTAACACTTGCTCTTTTGTTGTGGCTTCCTTTAACAGAAGGAAGAGCCACAAATCTGGACTTGATTGACATTTACACTAACAAATTCGTTTTGTATGCGTATATGTCATCTATTCCTTTTTTTGTAGCGTTGTACAAAGCATTCAGATTGCTTGGCTACATTGTGCAAAATAAAGCATTTTCAACAAAGGCTGTTAATGCTTTAAGGTATATCAAATTTTGTGCAATATTACTAAGCGCTTTAGTTGTGGCAGCAGGACTTTTCGTTATGATTACTCATAAAAAAGAGGAGGATCCTGCTGGTTTTATCGCCATTTGTATCTTGATTACTTTTGTTTCTGTTGTGATTGCAACTGCTACGGCAGTATTTGAAAGGCTACTACAAAATGCAGTAGATAATATGAATTCTGAAAACAGCAAAAGCTACAGTAATCTGTTTTAGCACATGGGAGCTATCTGCGAAGAGCTGCATCAAATTTTGATGCGGCCCTTTGCCGTTTTATCAAAATAAAAACACAAAGCATGAAAAGGTTACAAATTACGATGAGTGGGATGCAGGAATCTTTAATGAAATACCGGCAAAATAGTGGAACTTGAAAAGGATAGTAATCCGGTTGTGATAATTTATCACATCAATTAACACAAAACTACTTTTAGTAAATAAAAAAACAACTGAAATGAAACAAGTAAATCTAATCTCAACACTCTTTCTGTTAGTTATATTATCAGGGTGCAAAAGAAGCAAGCAATCAAACACAGATTTAATCATCATTGACGTCACTAAAACCAATTATCCTAAAAAAGAATTGATTTTGCAGGATTTTATGGATGTGGAATATATCGCACTTGAAACTAATGACGAATTCATTAATCAGGGTTTTGTGCAAGATATTGGTAAAGAAACTATACTGGTGAAAAACCGAAGTGGGGACGGGAATATTTTTGTTTATGACCGAACTGGAAAAGCCCTGAGAGTGATAAATCATAAAGGGCAAGGAGGCGAAGAGTATGTATCAACTTTACAGATCAGGCTGGATGAAGATAATGGGGAAATTTTCATAAACGACCATTCAAGAAAAAAAATTGTAGTATATGACTTAAATGGGAAATTCAGAAGAAGTTTTAATCATAGAGAAGGTGATGGCTCAATGTTTTACACCGAGATGTTTAATTTCGATAAAGATAATTTGATTTGTTATGATGAGTTTAACAAAGAAGTTTCTTTTGTGATTGTGTCAAAACAAGATGGTAGTATTACTAAAGAAATTAAAATTCCTTTCGATGAAAGGTTATATTTAGAGCAACAAAGTATAGATGAAGAAAATGATATGATATATACTTCTATTGTCAGGACTCCTACCATTCTGTCTATGGATCCCGGTGTATTTTTGATGATAAGGCAACTCTCTGACCATTACTACTTTTTTGAAACTATAAAAAATGAGATCTATATGAACTGGTTAAGACCTGTGAATAATGAACTGGAATCTTGGCAACCCCTGGAGGCTTATCAATTAATTGAATCCTATGAAAAAGGTGAGTTGAAAGGGGAATTAAAGAATATCGCATCAACTTTGAATGAAGATTCAAATCCTGTTATAATGCTGATAAAGCATAAGAGATAAATAAGAATAGGATGAAAATTTAAATTTAATGAACAATATTAATATAATTGATGTTGCATTTATACTCTAATTAAGGTGTCTTTTATCAATAAAAATAATATCAGGCTAATATGAAAACTAATCTTTTTGCTTGCCTATTAATGGTGTTTACAACTTTAGTGTCTGCTCAGGAGCAAGGTAATATCACCGGAAGATTTTATATTACCAATGTGGATATTGTAGTAGAAGAAATAGATATCACAGCTGAACCCAATGATGAGACAAAACATATTGCCAATTATGATAGCAAATATATTGCTATAGCCGGAACAAAATTTACTGCTTAAGAACTTAAGAATGAAAATTTGTTGTTAATTAAATTTTGGGATTATGGACCGGACGGAATTCAGGAACAACCTACAATAGAATTATCTCAGTTTGAATACAGATACATTTCAGGATATACTAATGGGAAGTATTTTCTAATTGATCTTGAAGACTTTAATAAAAAAACCTCTGAGTATTACGGAAGTAGTAAGTCTTTCGTTTGGGGGTTTTCAACTTTACCAATTAAAATCAGATTTGCCGGGAATAACAGAAGTTTCCAGTATGAAACCGAATTTAATCTTGGTATTAATGTGGGTTTTGAAAGACATATTAAATCTAGAGTTAAGCAGTCAATAGCTCTTTTAGGAGGAGTAGGTTTTTCTGCAATTGATATTTCATCAGAAACAGCAAACAACTATACCGGTGAGCCAACCACTGTAAGTGCTTTTACTCCATCTCTCGGACTGGTATATTCTTATGAAAGTTTCCAATTAGGTTTGTTTACCGGTCTTGATATAATACCCGGAGAGCATAGAAAAAGTTGGAACTATACAAATAAACCCTGGTTAGGTGTGGGTTTAGGATTCACTATATTTCAAAATAATAAAACAACAAATTCAGAAATTCAAACTCAGTGATATAAGATGTTAAATATATACACATCCTTATTAAAATAGTTTTATTGGTATTCAAAAAAAATGTAAGTTTGTGTATTGAATGAGAAATAGATACTTCATATGTAATATATTTTTGTTTTTTGTCGCTTTCAACTCTTTTGCAACAGGTTACGACCTGCCTGTTGATACAATTCTGAAGAGGGCAATGTTTGCAGCAGAAAAATACAATAACTTGGTGGAGAGCTATTCTGCCGAGGTGTACACTCGTACATATGTTAATACTATTGAAAAGAATTTCTTATATAAGTACACTCACCTGATACCGCAATTTGTTCTTCACGACCCGAATAATGATGAGGCTCTTATTGAAACTGTTAGTGATATTAAGTATGATTTCCCGAATAATTATGTGCAGGATATTAAGCATGTAACCGGAACGCTTACCAAACAGAGGGATATTGATATGATTCCGTTTAAACTTTTGCATATCAATATTTATGGGGAAACAACAAACGATGAGAGCTTTTTTATGCCTATCAGATTTAGTACGGCAAAGTATTACAGATATGGGTTGTATGGCTCTTTTACTGAGAACAACAAGACTTACTATAATATTAATTTCGATCCTATTTATGAGAATACTAAACTGCTGAAGGGTTCTTTTATTGTTGAAAAGGGAACGTGGAGGGTGGTCTTCTTCAGAGGTGAAGGGGTAGATATTTTTTCGGATTTCTCGTTTGAAATGACGATGGGAAATGAGTGGATAACAAACTATCTGCCTGTGAATTTCACTATTTTTCAAACGGCTTCGTATCTGGGCAACACTTTGTCGAGCCGGCATTTGGCACAAATTGATTATAATGACATTGAGCTGAGAAAGGTTACGGAGCCGGTGAAGACGTTAAATATAAGCGATTTTTATAAAGTCAGGCTCGACTCGGTTCCGGTATTTAACGATACGCTGTTTTGGAACGAGATAAGGCCAATTCCGCTTCAGGCTAGGGAGAGGGATGTGATGAGCGGGTTTAATATGAGACAGGCTGAGAAGGAGCTTAAAAGAATGGCTAATGACTCGGTGCAGGATTACAAAGTTGCTCAGCAGTTGGCGCAAAGGGTGGTTATGAACTCAAGGTATGAATATAAATCTATGAGAGTGGGCTATTCGGGTTTGCTGAATCCGCTGATGCTGGGATACTCGTCGAGAGACGGTATTACTTACAGGCAGAAGCTCTCTTTTAATATCGGACTGAGCCATAACAGGACTATAAAGATTAATGCTTTTGCGGGGTATATGTTTAAGCGAAAGGAGTTTTTTACGGATTTAACTACTACGTTCAACTACGACCCGTTTAGGCTGGGTAGTGTAACGGCTTCGATTGGTAACGGAAACCCCACCTACAGTTCGCTGTTTGTTGATCAGATCCAGGATAGTCTGAAGAGTCGCGGACTAACTTTTGATGATATATCTCTGAATTATTATAAGGATTATTATCTGAAAGCTTTTAATACTTATGAGGTTACAAATGGTTTGTTGCTGCAAACAGGTATTGACTACCATATCAGAAAGAGTAAAAGCAATACTGCTAAGCTTCGCGCTTCTTCTATTGACACTGAACCGATTGAGGATATGTTTGGCACAAGGAGATCGTTTGCGCCATTTGTGCGTATCAGCTGGACGCCGATGCAGTATTACCGCTATGAGGGGAGGCAGAAGATTTATGTGAGGTCGCCCTACCCCACTTTCAAGCTTGAACTCTCGCGAAGTTTTCAGAATATTCTTGGCAGTACTTCGGAGTATAATAGGATTGAGCTTGATATCAGTCAGAATATTTCCGTTGGATTAATGCACTCTCTTCAGTATCACATTGGTGCGGGCATGTTTATAAATCAGAAGACTGAGTATTTTGCCGATTTTGTTTACTTTGCCAAAAACAACTTCCCCGAGAATTGGAATGACGGACTCGGTGGGGTTTTTAACCTGTTGAGCCGTGATCTTTATAATGCATCAGATTCTTATATTCAGGCTCATTTAATGTATGAAACTCCATTTTTGATTCTTAAAAATATACCGTTTGTATCTGATTTTGCGGATAAGGAGCGGGTTTACTTGAGTCAGCTTCACACACCGCAGATTGTTTCGTATACCGAATTGGGGTATGGTATTGGAAACAGGTTCTTTAACGCCGGTATTTTCGGCTCTTTCCATAAGACAAATTTCAGGCATATAGGTGTTAGGGCTGCATTTGAGTTTTGAGGTCGGAATTATTATCTTTGCACAAAAATAATTAGCTGATGATTAGTTTTCCTAATGCTAAAATCAATCTGGGACTCAATATAATATCTAAAAGAGAGGATGGTTATCATAATCTCGAAACTGTGTTTTATCCGATTGGATTGAAAGATGCACTGGAGATAGTGCCTTCTGCAGGAGATATTGGGGAGAGTGGATACAGATTTTTTACATCGGGCGATTTGATTGAGGGTGATCCTGATTCGAATTTGGTTGTTAAAGCACTGAAGTTGATTTTCATGCACTCCGGAAAGGAGCTGCCGCCGGTTGACATACATCTTTTGAAGAAAATTCCGAGCGGTGCGGGTTTAGGCGGAGGTTCTTCTGATGCGGCATTTATGCTGAAAATGGCTAATGATTTCTTTGAGTTTAACTACACTATTGAGGAGTTGATGCAGATTGCTGCAAAGATTGGGGCTGATTGTCCGTTTTTTTTGATTAACAAGCCTGTGTTTGCTTCGGGGATTGGTGATATTATGGTGCCTGTGGGGCTCGACCTGAGCAGGTATTATTTTGTGCTGGTTAAACCGGATATAGAAATATCGACTAAAGAGGCTTATGCAATGGTTAAACCGGCTACTCCTGAGATTTCGATTAAAGAGATTGTTAAAAAACCGATAACTGAGTGGAAAGGATTGATGAAAAACGATTTCGAAGAGTCGATTTTCAAAAAATATCCCCAAATTTGTAGTATCAAAAATCAACTTTATGAGGCAGGCGCAGTTTATGCTTCTATGAGTGGCTCAGGATCGTCGGTTTACGGAATATTTGAGTCGGAGCCCGATTTACAAAATTCATTTAATAAACATTATGTTTGGTTTTCGGGTCCGGAAAGCTGAGCAATGAGAATAATAGTGACCAAAAGTAAGATTTATAATGAGGAAATTGTTTTTACTGTATGTTGTGTTGGCTGTTTTTACAGCTTCAAACATTAATGCTCAAAGAGTTATAACACCGGAAAAGATACACACATTTGGTCCGGTTAAAGTTCAGACACCGGTTTTACTGGATAGTGTTAACCTTAGTGACACTCCTTTTTCTGAGGATATGCTGCTATCGTATAGTATCAACTTTCCTGACCAGGAGCGTTTTACGACAGTTATAGAACCTGATACTGCCGGTTATTTCTTTTTGAACAGACCACAGGAGGGCAAAGCTTTTGAGCTGGTTTCGTTTTATCTTACCGGCGACGGGTACGGCAAGGGAAGAATTACGGTTACATCACCTAATCAGCTTGAATTGTGGATTGATGACGTGAAGAGAGCTACAAAAACGCAGTTAAACGACAGCCTGCACCAGTCGGGTTCCGTTGACGCCGTTCTTAACGGATTCACAAACAACTCGAGAATAGTGCTGAAGGTTTTAACATCTGCTGATAACGTAGTTGACCCGGCAGTGAGGATTGAAGTTAAACCCGATGAAGCGGATTCTCTGTTAAACTATACTTTTAATAGTGATGATGTTAGAAGAATCAATATAAAGGATATACTTGAAGGGAAAAGAGTGAACAGCTCCACTATTTCTCCAAGCGGACGTTTTCTGCTTCTGAGCATAAGGGAAACATTGCCGGGTGGAAAAAATAATAACTACACAGAAATTTATGATACTAAAAGTAAGCGCACGCTTATTTATGAGACATCGAACAGAAGTCAGCTGAAGTGGATGCCTAAGTCGGACCTGCTCTTTTTTGTTGAAGATGTTAATGATAAAAGAGCTGCATACACTCTTGATCCGCTAACACTCAATGCAAAAGAGATTGCAAACGGACTGCCAAAAGAGACTTTCTATATATCGCCCGATGAGAAGTCGCTTTTCTTCGCTTCGAAAGAGACAATTAGCGTGAGCTCTCCGGCGGGGTTAAAGCGTATGGTTGGGATTGATGACAGGCAGGGGCATTATCGCGACAGGTATTTCCTGTACAGGTATTTTATTGATTCGGGACTAACGCAACAGCTTACATTTGGACAAAAAACTGCGTCGTTGAATGATATTACGGATGATGTGAAGAAATTGCTTTTCTCTACTTCTGAGGAGGATTTAACTGAAAGACCATTCAGAAGGAGTTCTTTGTTTATGCTTGACCTGGAGACAATGCAGGTTGACACAATCTGGGAGAATGAGGTTTATAGATATTCGACACAGTTCTCGCCTGATGCAAAACATCTGCTTATTCAGGGTGCACCTGAGGCTTTTGATGGAGTTGGGCTGAACATTAAAGAGGGACAAATTGCCAATAGTTATGATACGCAATCGTTTATAATGAATCTGGAAACGGGCAGGGTTGAATCGGTTACAAAGAATTTTGGACCAACAATAAATGCTCAGGAATGGAGCCCGCTTGATGATTATATATATTACAGAGTTGAGGAGGGGGATAGAAATAATGTTTACAGGTATTCATACAAGACAAAGAAGTTTGAGAAGCTCCCGCTTAAGGAGGATGTGATAAGATCGTTTAATATTGCTGTAAATGCCGCATGGGCTACATATACCGGGGTTAGCACATCAAATTCAAACAGGAGCTATCTGCTCAATTTAAAGAATATGGAGTCTACCCTGATTTCTGATCCGTATAATGAGAGATTGAGTAAACTTAATCTTGGAGAAGTAATTGATTGGAATTTTACCAGCTCTTTTGGTGATGTGATTGAGGGACGTTATTACCTGCCGCCAAATTTTAATCCTGATAAGAAGTATCCGCTAATTGTTTATTATTACGGAGGAACTAGTCCGACCAGCCGAATATTTGAAAGCACCTACCCACTGCATGTTTATGCTGCACAAGACTATGTGGTTTATACGCTTCAGCCGAGCGGTACAACGGGTTACGGACAGGAGTTTGCTGCGCGCCATGTGAATGCGTGGGGCGAACAGACTGCAGAAGAGATTGTGGAGGGTGTTGAGAGGTTTGTTGCCGCTCACCCTTTTGTTGACGGAACAAAAATTGGTAATATTGGTGCCTCATACGGTGGGTTTATGTCGCAATATCTTATTACTAAAACAGATATGTTCTCTGCTTCTGTTTCTCATGCGGGAATTAGTAATATTGCCAGTTATTGGGGAGAAGGATATTGGGGCTACTCATATAGTGCAGGTGCAAGTGCAGGAAGTTATCCGTGGAATAACAGGGATTTATACGTGGGACAGAGTCCGCTTTTCCATGCCGACAAGATAAATACTCCGCTGCTGCTTTTACATGGAAATGCAGACACAAATGTGCCGATTGGCGAGAGTATTCAGATGTATAATGCTCTTAAACTGCTTAATAAACCTGTTGAGTTTATTGAGGTTATAGGTGAGAATCATGCTATTTATGATTATGATAAAAGAATTGCCTGGAATAATGCAATTTATGCCTGGTTTGCAAAATGGCTGAAAGAAGATTCGAGATGGTGGGAATCGATGTATGGGGATAAATGATTATTGAGTATTATGGAAAGATTATGTGAAAAGGTAAAGGTTCTTGCACGTGAAACAGGTGAGTATCTGAAGAACGAACAGGCTGCTCTGAGCAACAAGGATATTGAGCTTAAGGGCACAAGAAATTATGTTACCTATATTGATAAAGAGGCCGAAAACATACTGATTAAGGGATTAAAAGAGATTTTTCCGGATGCGGGTTTTCTTGCCGAGGAGGAAACAGTTGCGTTTGAAGAAAGGGAATATACATGGATTATTGACCCATTGGACGGAACAACAAACTATGTGCATGGCGACACACCTTACTCGGTGAGTATAGCTCTTAGAAGGGGTGAAAAGACTGTGCTTGGTGTTGTTTACGATCCGGTTGCCGATCAGATGTTTTGTGCAACAGAAAACGGGGGTGCGACACTGAACGGCAACAAAATTGGAGTTAGTGCACAATCAACTTTGAAGAATGCTTATATAGGATTTGGTATACCATATAGCCTGGATGATAACGGTGAGCGGATTTTAAGCAATGCAATGAAACAGTTCAGAAATTGCAGCTTCAGGATTAAAGGCTCGGCAGCCATAGAAATCTGCTACGTTGCAGCCGGGATCAGTGATGCTTATTTTCATTCCGGTTTATCGCCATGGGATGTTGCAGCAGGAACCTTTATTCTTGAATGTGCGGGAGGTAAATGCACCGATTTCTCAGGCGGTGACAATTATATATTTGGTAAAGAACTGGTTGCTTCAAATAGCACTGTTCACGAAGATATAATGGCGAATATTATTAAGTAAGAAATGATTGACAATCAAACCATATTAATTGCTTTTATGCTGACACTTTTTGCCGGTTTATCAACCGGCATTGGTGGTTTAATTGCATTGATTGCCAAAAGGACGAACACAATATTTCTGAGCTTTTCGCTGGGACTGTCGGCCGGTATGATGATATATGTCTCTTTTATGGAGATGCTACCCAGTTCGCTGGGAACCCTTTCGGGTGAGTTTGGGGAGAAAACCGGAATGTTGTATATGATTCTGAGTTTCTTTGGAGGTGTGGCGCTTATTGCGCTTATCGACTTCCTTGTTCCTGAATCAAGTAATCCTCACGAATTACATGGTGTGGAAGAAATGGAGAAACATAAGAACCGCGGACTCAAGCAAACGGGTATAGTAACGGCTATTACTATTGCAATTCACAACTTTCCGGAGGGGATTGCAACATTTATGTCGGCAATTACTTCTTTTGAGGTTGCAATTCCTATTACTGTTGCAATTGCCATTCACAATATTCCTGAAGGTATTGCGGTGGCTGTTCCTATTTATCACGCCACAGGAAGCAAAAAGAAAGCTTTTTGGTTATCTCTGACTTCAGGTCTGGCCGAGCCTCTTGGTGCATTGATTGCTTTTTTGTTTCTTATGCCTTTCTGGAGCCCTACACTCAATGCCATTGTTCTGGCTGCGGTTGCAGGTGTTATGGTTTTTATTTCGCTTGATGAGTTGTTGCCGAGTGCAGAAAAATATGGTAAACACCACCACTCTATAATAGGTTTGGTGGTTGGTATGGCTATTATGGCATTAAGCTTGTATTTGCTCATATAAACAAATTAGAGTATTTTTGTTAGGGGATTTATTATTAATTCATAGACTTTAAATAAAATGAAAACAGACATAAAGCAGATTGGTGAACGAATTAAGGGGTTGAGGGATGCGCTTGATTATACCCCGGAGGAGATGTCGCAAAAACTGGAAGTAGAACTCAACGATTATTTAGAGTATGAGTCGGGTGAAAAGGATATTTCCGTCTCTTTTCTGCAACGAATTGAAAGAGAATTTCATGTGGATCTTTCTACCTTAATGTTTGGTACAGAACCACGCATGAATTCATACTTTATTACACGCAAGGAAAAGGGTGTGAGCGTGGAAAGAGTATCGGCATATAAATACCAGTCTCTTACCTCTGGCTTTACAAATAATGTTGCGGAGATTTTTGTTGTTACTGTTGAACCTAAGCCAATGGAACTCGATTTCTATAAAAATATACATGCAGGGCAGGAATTTAATATGGTACTTGAGGGTAGCATGATGATTAATTTGAATGGCAAAAACCTTATTCTTGGAAAGGGTGACAGCATTTATTTCGACTCATCACTTCCTCACGGAATGAAGGCTCTGAATGACAAACCTGTGAAATTTCTTGCAGTAATATTATACCCGTAGGTTATCATGATAGAAAAATTTGTAAAGAAAACTGAGTTTAAATCGCACGAAGACTTTGTAGAAAACTACGAAATTATTGTACCCAAAAATTTTAATTTTGCTTATGATATAGTAGATGAATGGGCTAAAAATGAGCCTGATAAGCTGGCGCTTTGCTGGACTAACGACAAAGGGGCGCATACCGACCTGACATTTGGTGAGGTTAAGGAATTATCAGACAAAACAGCCTCTTTTCTACAGTCGATTGGAATAGGAAAAGGTGATATGGTTATGCTTATTCTAAAACGAAGTATAGAGTTTTGGCAAACTATAGCGGCACTTCATAAAATTGGTGCAGTTCCAATTCCGGCAACTCATTTACTAACCGATAAAGATATTGTTTACCGCAATAATGCAGCTGAGGTTAAAGCTATTATTGCAACTGAAGATGAGAATCTGGTTAATCATATTAACCTGGCAATGAATGATTCGCCAACTGTTAAACACAGAATAATGGTTGGTGACAATTTGCCTGAAGGGTGGATAGATTTTGGAAAAGGTGTTGAGGAGGCTGATGAGTTTAACAGACCGGAGCATGTGAACAGCAATGAGGATATAATGATTCTCTATTTTACATCGGGGACTACTGCACAGCCTAAAATGGTGATTCATGACTTTACTTATCCTTTAGGACATATTACAACTGCAAAATACTGGCATAATCTGAACGAAAACAGTGTTCACCTAACAGTAGCTGATACCGGTTGGGCTAAGGCAGTTTGGGGTAAATTGTATGGACAGTGGATTGTGGGTGCAACGGTGTTTGTGTATGACTTTGAAGGCAGATTTATACCACATGACATGCTGAGTGTTATTTCAAAATATAAGATTACCTCTTTTTGTGCTCCTCCAACAATTTATCGTTTCTTGATTCGTGAAGATTTAAGTAAATATGATTTATCTGCACTTGAGTATTGCACTACTGCAGGTGAAGCTTTAAACCCCTCTGTATATAAGGCTTTTTATGAACAAACAGGTATAAAAATGATGGAGGCGTTCGGACAGACCGAAACTGCACCAACCATTATCACTTTTCCATGGATGGAGCCGAAACCGGGCGCTATGGGAGTTCCTAATCCTTTGTATAATATGGATTTGCTCACTCATGACGGAAGATCTGCGGAGGATGGCGAGCAGGCCGAAATAGTATTTTATACTGATAAAAAGCTACCTCTTGCACTATTTAAAGGATATTACAAAGATGAAGAACTGACAAAACAGGTATATGCTGATAATTTATATCGCACAGGTGATATGGCCTGGAGGGATGAAGATGGGTATTATTGGTTTGTTGGACGTACTGATGATGTAATCAAGAGCTCGGGATACCGGATTGGACCTTTTGAGGTTGAAAGTGCAGTTATGACACATCCGGCAGTGGTTGAGTGTGCAATTACCGGCGTACCCGACGATATAAGAGGACAGATTATTAAGGCTACAATAGTTTTAGCTGAAGAGTATAAAACTAAGGCAGGCGACGAATTAGCAAGGGAGATTCAGGATCATGTTAAGAATGTAACTGCACCATATAAGTATCCGAGAGTGGTTGAGTTTGTGGATGAATTGCCAAAAACAATTAGCGGTAAGATTAGAAGAGTGGAAATTAGAAACAGCGACAAATAATTATTTGTAGTTACTACTGATTTGAACAGAATCAGGTTCTAATTGTTAAAATCTTCGTTACACTATATAAATGTATAAAGTTTAATTAGATAACAAAATATGAAAAAAGCATATGTTTTTCCCGGTCAGGGAGCCCAGTTTGTGGGAATGGGTAAAGAGTTGTATGAAACATCTCCCCTCGCAAAAGAGTTGTTTGAGAAAGCAAATGAGATATTAGGTTTCAGAATTACTGATCTTATGTTTGAAGGGACTGACGAGGATTTAAGGCAAACCAAAGTTACTCAGCCTGCAATTTTCTTACACTCTGTTATTCTTGCCAAAACATTGGGTGAGGAGTTTAAGCCTGATATGACAGCAGGACACTCTTTAGGTGAGTTTTCTGCTTTGGTGGCTGCCGGTGCCTTATCTTTTGAGGATGGTGTAAGATTGGTTTATGCACGTGCTCTTGCAATGCAGAAAGCATGTGAAGCAAATCCTTCTACCATGGCTGCAATTCTTGCTCTTCCGGATGAGAAAGTTGAAGAGATTTGTACCTCAATTGATGATGTTGTGGTGCCTGCCAATTATAACTGTCCGGGGCAAATTGTGATTTCGGGAACAATGAGCGGTATTGAAACAGCCTGTGAACTTATGAAAGAAGCAGGAGCTAAACGTGCATTACCACTGAAAGTGGGCGGAGCATTTCACTCACCACTAATGGAGCCGGCAAGGGTTGAGCTTTCTGAAGCAATTGAAGCTACAAACTTTTCTGCGCCTATATGCCCTGTTTATCAGAATGTATCAACAGTTGGTGAAACTGATCCTGAAGTAATCAAAAAGAATCTAATTGATCAGCTAACATCGCCTGTTAAATGGACGCAATCGGTACAGAATATGATTGCTGACGGTGCTGCTGATTTTATAGAATTAGGACCGGGTAATGTTTTGCAGGGTTTAATTAAGAAAATTGATAATAGTGTTACTGTGTCCGGTAAAAACTAAATTATGTATCAGTTAGGTACAAAGCTTAACAACTGAAAAATAAACATTATGAAAAGAATACTACTACTTGTTTTATGTTCCATAGCTTTTGTTGCCTTAAAGGCACAGGATGATTTTTTTGAAATACCTGATCTTAAAATGATTGAAAGAACCACTAAAGATCAATCATCAGCATTTCACTTTCCCAGATTGATGCAAAAGTATCTGGCAGGGGAGCAGGATTTAACGCTTGATGAAAGTCGCCATCTTTATTTCGGATATGCATATCAGCCGGGTTATGTTCCAACGGATACTTCTTCGTACAACAAATTGCTTGCAGATGTGCTTGCAAAACAATCATTCAATACTACTGACTATGAGAATATTTTGCAGTACTCCGACGCATTATTGCTGGAAGACCCTTTTAATCTGCGTGCCTTAAATGCAAAGTTGCTGGTTTTTGCGCAACAAAATAATACAGAAGAGTATATGAAAGTAGCACGCCAAAGAAAGGTGGTTCAGGATGCTATAATCAGTACGGGCGACGGAATGTCGGAAAAGACTGCATTCTATGTTATTAAGGTTGCACATGAGTATGATCTTTTGCCATTCCTTGGTTATAACTTTGGTGGTGAGGATCAAATTCTGAGAAGCAGAAAAGTTAATTATCTGACACTGGGGACAAATCGTTTTGGTATTGATAGAATATACTTTAACATCTCCCCGGCTGTTGACCACGTTAGCACACGTGGAGGTGGAAAAATGTAATTGGCAGGATTATATTATATTACAACGACTTTATCTACAACGCTTTCGAAATCCTTAAGGTGTGTTGCCATAAGAATGGTGATTCCTGGGTAGCTAAGTCTGATGTTTTGAAATATATCAATTGCATTTTCTGAACTTATACCGGCTGTTGGTTCGTCTACGACCAGCAGCTGTGGTTTTTTAAGCAATGCCTGTGCAAGCAAAAGTTTTTTCCTTTGACCTCCGCTTAATATTTCTCCATTTTCACCTAACCAACTACCTAAACCCTCAGGGAGAGAAGCTCGCCAGTCGGCCAGATCTACAGTCTTCAGCACTTCTTCTATCTCCTCATCAGAATATCCTTCAAAGTTCTCTCTTAAAGTTCCTGTCAGAAGGTATGCCTTTTGTGTAACATACACAGATTCAGGAACAGGTAAATGCAACAGATCTGTATCCTTATTCCATATAATTGTACCTGATTCACGATATTCAGGATAAAAAAGACTATTTAGCAAGGTGCTTTTACCTCTACCTGTTTCGCCATACAGTGCAATCCATTCTCCTTTATTAATATCTATGGATAAGGGGGCTACTTTCACTGTTGTTTCAGGAATAACAGCCCTTACATTTAACAATTTCAATCTGTTTAGAGGAACATCGCTAACAGTAGCCTTCTCAATTGGTTTATCACCCTCATTTATTAAATTATCGATATCTTTAATCTGATTCTCAACAGAGCTCCTTTCAGACTTTCCTGAAAAGAGTATTTCAGACAATTCTGCCTGTGCCATTATTCCGAAGAAAATACCTATTGCCAGAGGAGCATCTATTCCATTATTACCGGAACTCCATAGTAAAAAAGCAGCTATGTAACTAAAACCAAGTCCGGCAATTAATTGTAAATAAAACGAGTTGCTTTGAATCTTATTTTCCAGTTTCTCAATCTTTTGCCGTCTTTGCTCATGTTGTTCGATAGCTTTACCTTCGAGATTGTATTTTGATATTTCTATTCTACCCCTAAAGCTCTGAATAAGCATCTGTTGATTCTCTTCGCGATGAGATTTTAGTTTAAGATATAATATTCTGTTTTTGTTGAAAACAAACTGAGGCACAAGAAAAAGTAATATTGCCGATGACACTATAAACTCTATAGCAACAACTCTTGAGAAAATTGCTAAAAATATAAAGTAGATTCCTAAGGATAAGAGCAGAGCAGCAAATGGCAGCAACCACAAAAGAATATGGTTCAGCACCTGGTCGATACCATGAGTACTGTTTTCCAAAAGATTTGAATTGTTGTTTACCTGCTTCTTAAAGTATGGCAGTTTGGCAACCGATTTAAATATTTTAAGTTGCAGGCTCTGTTGCACGTCGAGAGTGGTCTTGTGGTTCTCTAGTCGCTCAAAATAACGCATTGCTGTTCGTGTAATCGACAAAAGACGAATTATCGCAGATGGTATTAAATAGGCAAATGTAGTGTTAGATATTGCAAATACAACACTACAAATAGCAAGAAACCAACCAGATATTGATGGCAGTGCAATAAAAGCAATGGTCCAGAGAGCTAATAAAAGAAACCCTCTTCTCCATTTACCCTTAAAGGGCCTTATAATATGTTCTAAGAAAAATCTATTCATAATCCATCTGTTCTCCCCAGTTAAGGTTTATTACAATATCTGCTACAGCATCAAACCTTGTTTCATGAGAAGCTACAATAACAAGTCTGTCTTTTGACATTCCAGCAATCTCCTCAATAATTGTTTCTACTGTATCGGAATCAAGATTAGCTGTTGGTTCATCTAAAATGGCTACAGGTCTTGGATGCAACATCATCCGCGCCATTGTCACCAACTGCCTCTCACCACCCGAAAGCTGTTTCCCATTGTGGCTCAACACTGTTTCCCACCCATCCTCTTTTTTTAATAGAATCTTATCAAGAAATAAGGGATAATTAATATCTAATTTATCTGCTATGTGATTATTTGAAACATTATATTGTTCAAGGAATACGTTATAGCCCAATGTACCATCAAAAATAAATGGAAACTGATTCATATATGATGTATTCTCTTTTAGCCACTTGCGCGTCCATTCGTTGTCTCTACCGTTAACAGCCACGGTTCCTTCGTTAATAGGCAAACTTCCGCTTAAAATTTTAAGTAATGTGGATTTCCCTGATCCTGAAATTCCCTTTACAAGCACCAACCCTTTATTATTAAGCTTTTGATTAATGTTATTCAGCACCAAAACAGGTGAATCGGGGTAAGAGAAATTCAATCCTTTTATTTCAATATTATTAAAAACGTCAATTTCTTCATCCAGAGGCATTTCAACCGGCTGATTGAGAACAGGCATCAACAGTTCCGCAGAAGCCAAAGCCTTATTTCTATCGTGATAGGCGCTAACAAACTTACGCAAATAGAAGAAGAAGTATGGAGTTAGTGTGAGCAAAAAGAGTGCAGTCTGAAAGTCATAGCCTTTTCCGTAATTGGGCCCCGTCATTATCCCCAGCAAGCTCATTCCTAAATATATAGCCACAGCAGCAATTGCGATAGTTACAAATAGCTCAAGAACAGCTGATGAAAGAATTGCAACTCTCATTACACTGATTGTAGCTTTATTCAGCTCCTCGCTTTTCTTTGACAGGAAACTATATTGTGATTTAAAATTATTGAGATTGACTATTTCTGCAATTGTTTGCAGACGATTATAAAAGACTGCCGAATATTTAAGAAAAAGATTAGTATGCTTTCTGTGAAGCGACTCTGCCCCTATACCTATAACTGCCATTTGAAACGGAATTACCAGTAATGAGATCAAAAGCACTAAGGCAACCCATTTTTCAACATTAAAACATACAATTAATATAAGAATACTAACAACAACAGTAGCTACGGAATACGGAATAAAAAATGCAAAGTAAGGTTTCAGGTCATCGCTTATTCTTGTAATATATAGAGCGCTGGAAGTCGACTCTAACCTACTCTCGTTAAGTAGCACCGGGTATAATTCCTTCTTTATTCCTGCCACAATTGAATTTCCGGCATGGTAATTAGTCTTTGATTCCAGAAGGGCAAAAATATAACGGCCTGCAAGAAAGGCAGAAGCATAAACAAGTGTTTTAGGATAAATCTCTCCATTATCAAGCCAGGAAGATGCAAATTCTGATAAATACCAGCAAAATACAATGAAACTTGATGCGCTCAGTAGTGTGAATATAGAAGCAATAGCATAAGTTCCTCTTGCAACTGCCATTTTCTTACTCAGCCACCTGGAAGCACTCTCTTTTTTTACACTCATTTACTAACTGTGATTTTAATTTGAACATAGTGTTATCAACCTGAAACAACTCTGTTTGGGCAAAGATAGCATCTACTAAATGATTTTACCCAATCTTTATTGAACAAAATCCTTGTGGATAGAACTTTTTGTTCATTAGAAACTATTTTGTATTAAAATCATTCATAAAAAAATCCGCTTAAGGCACAATATGTAAATTATTGAACCAAAAGCGGATTTGATTTTATAAATTAAACTAAATCACTAATCCATCAGCACGTGCATAATATCGCAAGCAGATTTTGTGACTTTTGAACCGGGTCCGAATATTGCTGCCACTCCCGATTTATACAAGAAATCGTAATCTTGAGCAGGAATAACCCCACCAACAATAACTGCGATGTCTGGTCTTCCAAGTTGCTTCAACTCTTCAATTACCTGAGGAACTAATGTCTTATGACCAGCTGCTAATGAAGAAACACCAAGCACATGCACATCATTTTCCACAGCCTGACGTGCTGCCTCAGCCGGAGTTTGGAAGAGTGGCCCCATATCAACGTCGAAACCACAGTCGGCATACCCTGTTGCAACCACTTTAGCACCTCGGTCGTGACCATCCTGCCCCATCTTAGCAACCATAATTCTTGGCCTGCGACCCTCCTTTTGAGCAAACTTATCTGTTAGAGCACGCGCTTCCTCGAGCGTTGAGTCTCCTTTTGATTCTGATGAATACACTCCTGAAATTGTTCTTATTACTGCATTATAACGTCCTACTATTTTTTCACAAGCATCAGATATTTCACCCAGTGTAGCACGAGCTCTTGCTGCTTCAACTGTAAGCTCCAAGAGGTTTCCTTCTTTTGTTTCTACACATTTTGTTATTGCATCCAATGCTTCTTTAACAGCATCATTATCGCGTTCTGATTTAAGCTTGCTCAGTCGCTCAACTTGCTGTTTTCTAACCTCGCTATTATCAATATCAAGAATATCAATAGGATCTTCCTGATCTAAACGATATTTGTTTACACCAATAATAGTTTGAGTACCTGAGTCGATTCTAGCCTGAGTACGTGCTGCAGCCTCTTCAATTCTCATCTTGGGAATACCTGTTTCTATAGCTTTTGCCATTCCACCAAGCTTCTCAATTTCCTGAATCAGGTTCCATGCCTTATCTGCAAGCTCCTGAGTAAGAGATTCAACATAATAAGAGCCGGCCCATGGGTCCACTTGCTTAGTAATCTGCGTCTCTTCCTGCAAGTATATCTGTGTATTACGTGCAATACGCGCTGAGAAGTCTGTGGGCAGTGCAATTGCCTCATCCAGAGCATTTGTGTGAAGCGACTGTGTATGTCCTAAAACAGCAGCCATAGCCTCAATTGCCGTACGTCCGACATTATTGAATGGATCCTGCTCTGTTAATGACCAACCTGATGTTTGCGAGTGGGTACGTAATGCCATTGATTTTGGATTCTCAGCACCAAAACTCTTCACAATCTTAGCCCATAGCAGTCGAGCCGCACGAAGTTTGGCAATTTCCATAAAGTGATTCATTCCGATACCCCAGAAGAAAGATAAACGCGGAGCAAACTTGTCAACAGGTATACCCGCATCTATTCCTGCACGAAGGTATTCGATACCATCAGCAAGAGTATAAGCAAGCTCAATATCGGCTGTTGCACCGGCTTCCTGCATATGGTATCCGGATATAGATATTGAATTGAACTTAGGCATCTTCTGTGATGTAAATTCAAAAATATCAGCAATTATCTTCATTGAGAATTCAGGTGGATAAATGTATGTATTCCTGACCATGAACTCTTTCAGGATATCATTCTGAATTGTACCTGCCATTTCCTCGAGCTGAGCACCCTGCTCTTGAGCTGCAACTATATAAAATGCAAGAACCGGCAAGACGGCACCATTCATAGTCATCGATACCGACATCTTATTCAATGGAATTCCATCAAAAAGTATTTTCATATCCTCAACAGAAGATATTGAAACACCTGCTTTACCAACATCACCTACTACTCGCTCATTATCAGCATCGTATCCGCGGTGTGTCGGGAGGTCGAAAGCAACTGACAATCCCTTTTGACCTGATGCAAGATTACGCCTGTAGAACGCATTCGACTCTTCTGCAGTTGAAAATCCTGCATACTGGCGGATGGTCCATGGACGCATAACATACATGGTTGAGTAAGGACCGCGAAGAAATGGCGGAACACCTGCAGCATAGTTCAGATGCTCCATTCCTTTCAGGTCATCTTTGGTATATACAGATTTAAGCGGTATCTGTTCTGATGTTTGCCAGTTGGCTTTAATATCATTCTTTTCAGCCCATTCATCTACATCTGAAGAGTAGAATCCGTCTGTTTTAATGTCTATATCCTTAAAATTAGGTTTCATATTTTAGACTAATATTAGTTTTTATTTTTTTGTTTATACAAAAGGAGCTATAAAGTTACCTACTGCTAACAATAAGCTGAATATCAGCGCCAATTTGGATGTCTGCGCATCGAGGAAATCAATCGGACTAAGATCATCAAATGTAGATTTCTTCATAAGTTTCAGGTTCTTGTTTGCTAAAGGAAAACTCAGCAGAACCAGAAATGCAAGAGGATGCAACAATTGAACCGACACCATAATGGCTATAAGTACATAAGCCACTAAAACCAACGTCTGGTAAAATATCTGAGACCCTTCATGTCCCAATATCATAGCTTGAGTACGTATTCCGGCTCCGCCGTCCTGATTTACATCACGTGTATTATTTGCATGTAATATACCCACTACAAGCAACCCTGTTGGAACAGTAACCAGCAGAATTGGCCAAACAAGCTGACTCGTTAGAACGAACCCAATACCTATAGGTACAGCCAATGAGTAGCAAATAAATATAAGCACATCACCTAATGCAATATATTTAAACACATGATAAAAAAGTACACTTAAAATACCAATCACACCGATAACAAGTAAAGGCCATCCGGTATTAATAAGCAGATACAAACCAATCAAGCAGCCAATGGTAAGCATAGTTAATGAGTAGTAAAGCACTGTCTTTGGTTTAAATAAACCCAAAACAATCAATCGGGGGGGACCCGTTTTCTCTTTAACATCCACACCCTTCATAAAATCTTGATACTCATTCATCAAGTTCCCTGAAACATGTATTATAAGCATTGCAATAAATCCAATTACTCCATACATCCAGTTAACTTCACCTGTAAATTGCCCTGTTTTAAACAGATAAAACACGTATGAATACGCCACAATTGCAGGCGATGCAGATGCAAACCAAGCCCATGGTTGCGCAACAAGTATCCAATTTTTTAATTTACCACCACCATCCATAATAAAATGATCAAATTCCAGTTGTTCAGTTTACTAAATCCTGTTTAAGGAATCAGTTTTCAGCTCCTAACTTAGTGTTATTATATATTCTACTTCAACAATCTCTCGTTAAAACCCTTCAGTGTTTCAAGCACATTACTACGAACATGAACAAAGTGTTCAATACCCTTAGCTTTTAGCTCGTCCATTATGGCCGGTGCACCTGCAACAACAAGAATTTCACTTCCATCCTTAACAAGCTCAAAGGCTTCGGGAGCATAAGTTGCGTATTCATCATCACTTGAACAAAGGACAATAACATCGGCACCTTTCTCACGTGCACCTTTAACACCCTCTTCTACAGAATTGAATCCTAAGTTATCAATTATTTCGTATCCTGCGCAAGCAAAGAAATTGCTTGAAAACTGAGAGCGAGCCAAACGCATAGCAAGATTACCAATTGTGAGCATAAACACTTTCGGACGCTTTCCACTATTTTCTGTGGCAAGTCGAAGTTCATTAAACTGATCAGACAACCTGCGTTTATTTAATTTCTTAAGAGGGGTTTGCGAGCCGGTGTCACCACTACCACATCCACAGCCGGCATCTTCATTAGTTATTTTTACACTCATCTGCTCATTAAAATTCGGGTACTGGTTAGTTCCAAGAAGCACTTCTCTTCTTGTTGCTACAGCATTAAAACGCTCATCAGCCGAACCATTAATTGCATCCTGCACTACTCCACTTTTAAGTGAACTATAAAATCCGTTTTCTTCAACATCCAGGAATAGCTTCCACCCCTGCTCAGCCAATGAAGCAGTTAGAGTTTCAATGTAATAAGAACCCGATGAAGGGTCGGTAATTTTATCTAAATGTGATTCTTCTTTAAGCAATAACTGCTGATTTACGGCAATTCTTTCAGCAAACTCAGTCGGCACTTCATACACCTCATCAAAAGGACGAACTGTAATGGAATTAACCGCACCAATTGCTGCAGACATAGCTTCTGTTTGAGTACGAAGCATATTTACATTCGGATCATATAATGATTGATTAAACTGAGATGTAGTAGCATGTATATTCATCTTTGCAGCACATCTGCAAGTACCATCTTCAGCCTTATTATCACAGTCGTGCGGACACGGAGGTTTGTAAGCATTTACAATTTCAGCCCATAACCAGCGAGCAGCTCTAAATTTGGCAATCTCCATAAAATAGTTTGAACCGATACCAAACTTAAACTTTATTTTCTTTGCTGCCGTAGATGGGTCAACACCATTTTTGATAAGTTCAGATAACACCTGATTTCCGTAAGACAAGCTATACCCTAATTCCTGAAAGCTATAGGCTCCTGCATCATTCATCATGTTTCCTGCAACTGTTATAGCATTGTAGCGAGGCAGCGGTGCAGTGATATTAACAATTTCAACCGACTTCTCAATCCAGTTTGGCTCATCAATTCCTTTTTTTAGAATTTTCCTGAAAGGATCAAACTCTATAGAACCAAAGCATTCCATAGGATTAAGATTCTGAGCACGCACATAATCAACTACAAGTTTTGCAAGTTCTATAGTACGAGATATACAGGTACTAAAGTTCAGTTCAAACTTATCAGGTGAAATTCCATCAAAAAGGACAGCCAGATTCTCTGCTGTCAGTTCATTCTTTGGCAACCTGAAACCAAAAGATGTAACACCTCTTTTAGTAAGCGCCAGAGCCTTTTTATTCGACTCTGCAAAATCTTTTACAACAATGTCCTGACGTACATACCAGCTATTATCGGTTCTGGTACTGCGTATGTAAGGAAACTGTCCGGGCAGATTGTCAGTAGCAAGAGAACCCTCTATATCTTCTGCACGATAAAAGGGGTTAACATTAAATCCCTCTCTTGTTCTCCACACCAATCTCTTCTCGAAATCTGCTCCCTTCAAGTCTTTTGTTACAACTTCCATCCACTCTTCAGTAGACACAGGAGGAAAATCCGTGAAAAGCTTCTCTCTCTGATTACTCATAAAATTATCTTTTATTATTTTGAAGATGACAAAATTACAATATTTTGCTCTCTTTTAAAAGCATTTACAATTATAAATGCCTATGTAGTAAAAACCTTAATCAATATTTTTTAACTCAATAAACAAATCAGAAATCTTCTCTGCCACAGCCTCTGCATATTTCCTGCCTTTCTCAGCAGTAGATTTCATAGGATTACCAACGCCTGTATCCTCCGACACCTCATCCCAATGCCTTGGCATCCAGCCTACTTTGGATGACAACTTACCCGGGGCAACGGCTCCATCGCCTGCAATATCCATATTCACAAGCTCAGGGTGGTAATGCAGCATTACCGAAGTTTCCTGCTCACCTGCATGATCATCAGGATCCTCTTCAAAATAGCCTTTTTTGGGAACAACATTAAACCAGTCGACTACAACAATCTTAAACTCCGGAAATTCAATTGTGAGGTCTCTTATATAAGATTTAAAGCTATTACCTCCATGACCGTTTATAATTACCATTTTATGTATTCCCTGAATCGACAATGACGTAACAATATCCACCAGTATAGCCTTTTGCGTCTCACTTCGTGTATGAATGCAAAAGGGCTTATTCCACTGTCCTGCGTTTTGAGAACCAAAATAAACCGGAGACATCACCATACATGTTGCTCCTTTATTATACGTCATCTCTGCAGCGTCACTTGCAATTTCGTAAGATAGAATACAATCGGTAAGATACGGCAAATGATAGTTGTGTGGCTCCACTGCTCCCCATGGCAAAACAGCCAGATCATACTCATGCTCTCTTACATCAGCCCAGTTAGTAAGAGGAATATGTAGAAATTTATTCTTCATTATCTAAGATATTAAATGATGTTACATAGATATAAGACCATTTCTGAGACTGTAAAAAGTAAGTCCCGAAACAGTTTTTATACCAGTTTTTGAAATTATATTTTTTCTGTGTGTCAATACAGTATTCAGACTAATATTCAGTTTTTCTGCAATCTCTTTATTCTGATTTCCCTGAACGATTAGAGTTAGAATTTCAGTCTCACGATTTGTAAGATTATGATCATTTGAATCAGTTTTATGATGGAAATCGTGGGTAATTGCATTTTGTAATTGTTTAATATCAGAAGAGTCAAGCTGATTAAGCTTAGGTCGCAACACCCTGTTTCGCAACCTGTTGTGTGCAGACAAATCCTTCTCAAAAGAGTGAATAGAAAAAATAACCGCATAACTCAGGTTCTGATTATAATCTCCTGAGATATGTTTGATTAATATATTTTTGAGATCATGCAGTAAATCATCCGGAAAATCCTCATCACAATCAGCTATTTTCTGGAGATAGTCTGACATTTTATCTTTGAATTTCACATACAGATCCTTTAATACCCCCAATTCACAATTATCAGAACCGCTTACAGCTATAAAAGCATTAAGGTGCTTTTCAATATTTGGCATCAAATCATGAATATAATTATCCACTGTATTCTGAAAATAATCCACAACAGACTCTATATCAACATTATCTAAAGAAGAATCAGGAATATACTCCTCATCCAGATAAACATTTAGCACAGTTGTCAGCAAATCAGAATTCAAATCATACTGTCTGCAAAGATCTTTAATAGATTTATCCCCCACTCCCAACCTGATACCAAACCTGTTAAGCACAGGAATAAGTTCATTGTGCTCACTTAAAATATCGGCCATTACCGTATGTTGGTTAAGAGTAATCATTTATCTGTTTTCAGTTCATTCGAATTCAGAATTCGTTTTTTCCTAATCTCTTTATAATAGTGTTTAATAGTATCTATGGGGTGCAATAAAAGCATTCGGGGACCAGCAAAACGCATAACATCCCTTATTTTTTCGCGCATATCTTTCTTGTAGCAATGAATAGTGCAGGAGCCACATGATGGTTTACCATCGCCAAACGGACAACGCTCCAATCTCAAAAGCGCATAGCTGTTAAGAGATTCACACTCTTCGCAGAGCCCATTTTGTGAGTCGTGTCTGGAACGGCAATATATGGCAATCATTCTGCTAACTACCTTTTTCTCTCCTTCATTCATCTGTATACCTAAATCTAAACCGAAAGCCAAAAATAACCAATTTCTTATTTCTCACCAAATCGCAGTTGCATATCTATTAGTAACTTTCGTCGTTTAATCTGCTTTTTTTGAAATAAGATAATCTCCATTCAACATTTTCTCTATAAAATAACCCTCATTCAGTTCTATTATCCAGCCATCCCCTATCACCTTGTTCTCAGCTATTTCCAATGGTTCCGACAAAACAATCCACCTCCAGTCAGATCTCAGCAACACTCCACCCTCAGTAACATTTAAAATCCCCCAATTATCACTCAACATAATAGTAGGATAGACAGTCCCCTCATCTTCATCCAGAGGAATTAATGAGCGCGGATCAAACGACATATTCATATCTTCCAGTCGGATTTCAAGTCGCGGATTCTCAAAAAACTTTATCCTGTACTCCTCAAGCAACTGCTCATTTTCAACAGCCCTTTTGAACTCCTCAGCAAAAATCCTTCTACCACCATACTCCTCAGCAACCTGTCTGATGTATGCCTGCAGCAAAATACGCGTTTCCAGCCCATAAGCCTCAGAGAAAAAATCAGTCAAGTCTGTCTCATTATCAACCTTTTTATTCCAGTAATAATCCTTTTGGTGAAGAAAAAACCCATAAACCGGAATTGTCTCATACGCAAAAGAACGAACATAGGTTGTACTCTCTTCAAACTGCTCCAGCCTTAACAGCAAATACTCCCTCCACTGCCATTTATCTCTCCCGCTCATAAACTGACCGGTATAAGTTGCAATGCCTTCAAGCATTTCCAGACTATTCTCTTTTACTTGAGAACCTCTGTAAATCATTTGCCGGTATTTTCTGAACAGTAAGGCGTTTCTGAGATGCTCTTCAGATTTCGCAAGCCTTCCGGCGTATAGAGCCGATTTAAGGGCTTCAATCTCCAAACGTAAGTATATTCTCCCCTCTCTCAAATCGAGGTGCTGATTATCCTCCCTTCGTATTTCAAAGCCAAGTGAGGGTTGTGCTCTGTGAAACAGCTCATGAGTCATCAGATCAACCATGTTAAATCTATCTTCCGGGAGTGGCAACAACAACATTGCCCAATGCGTACCACCCCAATTAATATCTGTATTTGAAACCGGTATTTCCTGTGGTAGTACCCCTCTATAAATCCCATTGAAATAGACAAGATTACTGTCTGCATCAGATACATTTGCGTAAACCTCTCTGGTATTGGGGTCAACTAAAAGAATTGGTCCGTAAATATTTTTATTCCACAGCGAATCATTAGCTTCTGTGGCAATCTTCACCTGATTAAAATAATCAGAAATTTCAGTTTCGGAGTAGTTAAAATTCTGAGATATTGACTGTTCAGCCAATAAACTAAACATCAATATGGCAATCAGATATTTCATATACTCATAACCTTCGCAGAAATTTTTGTCACCCATTTTCTGGGTATAAATCTAATACCAAATGGAGCAAGCTTGTTAATTGTACCGTGAATAACTGTTCGTTTTCCTTTCATCATCGATCTGTATCCAAGCTCCGCAACCTCCCTTGAGTCGGCAATCTTTACATTCTTCACAACCTGAGAAGCGTTCATATTAGAGACCTCACCAAAGCTGGTACTGGTTGGTCCGGGGCACAACGTTGTAACCGTAATACCATCCTTGCGCAACTCCTCATCAATACCTTCCGACAGGTTAAGAACAAATGCTTTAGTTGCAAAGTAAACAGCCATCATTGGTCCGGGCTGAAAAGCAGCCAACGAAGATATATTAAGAATTCTACCCGATTTTCTACCCTTCCAGTCGATACTAAACAGATGAGTCAGTCCCGTTAATACTGTAACATTAAGTGCAATCATCTTCTCATATTTATCCCAGGCAGTATCAACAAATGCACCATAATCGCCAAAGCCGGCGTTATTAACCAGATAATCTATTTCAATATTCTTCTCTTTAATCTCATCATAAACCGTTTGTGCAGCATCAGGCTCACAAAGATCCTTTACAATTACGTAAACTGCTATTTTATGTTCTTCCTCAAGCCTGTTTTTCAAAGCATTCAATGCATCTCCCGATCTGGCAACTAAAACCAGATTCGTACCGTTTTCAGCAAATATATCTGCTAAATCCCTCCCTATTCCTTTAGATGCTCCTGTTATTAAAGCTGTCTTATTCATTACACTAACCCTTCAAATTACTGAATAAACAAAATTAAACTATTTTTCTTCTACTATGTCAAACAGATAGAAAATGTTTATTAAATTGGGTTCTAATTGATAGAACGCATTCAGATTGAGAAATCCGGATGCGTTCGTTCATTATACTCCCTTTCGGGATTTATCGATACGTAAAAAGATGAAAAGTAAAATAGTAAAGCCCCACAGCGAAGACCCCCCATAACTAAAGAATGGCAACGGAATCCCAATTACAGGCATAATTCCTATAACCATGCCTATGTTCACCAATAAATGGAAAAAGAATACACTAACAACCCCATACCCGTACACTCTTCCAAACACAGTAGTTTGTCGCTCTGCAAGCTTAATTAGTCGAAGTACAAAAACCGTAAATAATATAAGCACAATCGTTGATCCCAAAAAACCATGCTCCTCCCCAATCGTACAAAATATAAAATCCGTATCCTGTTCGGGAACATACTTAAGCTTAGTTTGAGTTCCGTTAAGAAAACCCTTGCCGGTTAGTCCGCCCGAACCAATGGCAATTTTCGACTGGTCAACATGGTATCCTGCACCACTTAGGTCCTGCTCCATACCCAGTGCCACTTTTATTCTCATTTGCTGATGCGGTTGAAGTACATCATAAAAAACATATTCAGTAGATTCTAAAAAGATGAAAGAACCCACCAGAAACAGAAATACATATAAATATGTCCTTACCCTATACCTCAAAAACAGATAAATCAGATAAAAGGCGGTAACCGTTAAAGCTACAATGGTAACCAAACCCCAGTCAACATTAATTTCAAACAGAGTAAGTGCAAAAGCAACTATAAATACAACAGCAGGATACAGAAGAATCGTTATAAAAGTCTTCTTTCTCTTCAGATAGCTTTGCACCATTCCGGCCGAGAAGATAATAATTAGAATTGTGGAAATAATCTCACCTTGCGAAAGCATCCCAACCTGAACATCAGAATATCTTATACCAAGAATAAAGTATACAATAGCAGCAATCCCCATAAATAGAAATCCACCGGGCAATCCTTCTCTGTAAAGAACAAGAATAAAACTCAGGTAAACCAATGCAGTACCTGTTTCACTCTGAAGTATTACCAAAACAACAGGCAAAAGAATAACCGAACTCACTATCAGCAAGTTTCTTTTCTCCATCAACCTGAAATCGTATGAATTAAAAATCTTAGCTAAGGTCAGAGCTATTATAAACTTCATGAACTCAGCCGGTTGTAGTCGCACGGGACCAATCACAAGCCATGACCTCGACCCATTAATCTCCTTAGCAAAAATAAGTGTTACAATTAGCAGCAGAATTCCAATTGCATAGAAAACAAACGCATAAATATCATAAAAGTTAACATCAATTTTCATAAGAGCAAAGGCTAAAAGAAGTGATGTCCCCATCCATACAAGCTGCATTCCTGCTCTTGTAGAAAGATCAAACAAACCAGTTGCGTTCTCCAGATCAAAGCTTGCAGCATAAACATTAAGCCATCCCAGAACAACAAAGATCAGGTAAAAAACAACAGTTGCCCTGTCAACTTTTCCTTTATCCTCTAGTTGGTTATTCACTTGATATACCATAAATTATCACTTAAATTGCCGGGAGATTTCTTGTATAGAAATATGGTAAAATCTCACGATTAATAATTGTCTGCTCAAGCCATTTCTCATTTTCAGGAATCTCACCATTAAAGAACTTCTGCAACATCAGCCTGGCAATAGGCACAGCATTAGTAGCACCATACCTTCCGGTCTCAACAATAACAGCAATTGCAACTTCCGGATTATCTTTAGGAGCAAAGCCCATAAACAGCGAGTGATCCTCACCATGAGGGTTTTGCGATGTACCGGTCTTTCCGCAAACAGTAAGAAACGGCTCCATATTTATACCCCAGCACGTACCTCTTGTTACAGCATCTGCCATTCCTTCAACTGTAATATCATAAAATTCACGGTCAATACCAGTATAATGCCTTGTAACATATTCAGACTTAAGATTTTCACCGCCAATTTCACTAACCACATGAGGTGTATAATAATACCCCCTGTTTGCAATTGTAGCACCTAAATTAGCAATCTGCAATGGAGTGGAAAGAATCTCACCCTGCCCTATCGCAATTGAAATTATATTATGTGCATGCCAATTATCCCTGTTAAACACATTTGAGTAAAACCTGCTATTAGGAATGAACCCCCTCTTTTCGGAAGGCAGATCCACACGAAGCGGATAACCAAAGCCCTGCGCTACCATATAATCTCTCCAGATATCAAAAGCCTCACCGATATTCTCATATCTTGTTCGGTTGCTTAACATCGAGTTCAAACCATAACAATAATACGAGTTGCAAGAAGTTGTAAGAGAATACTGATAAGCAACAGGGTTAGCATGACTATGACATGCCGGTCTGCCACCAAGCGGAGCATACCCGCCATAACAATAAAAGTGAGTCTCCGGAGTTAGAATCTCCTCCTGCAAAAATATCATTCCCTGAGCAGGTTTAAATGTTGAGCCCGGAGGGTATGTACCTGCAATAGACCTGTTAATAAGTGGTTTATAAGGATTATTCTCAAGATCTCTATAATTAGAGCCAAAATCCTTCCCGGTTAGTAATGAAGGATCGTAAGTAGGAGCTGTCACCATTGCCAGAATCTCCCCTGTTTTTGGTTCAATCATAACAATACTTCCAACTTTATTACTCATCAGCAGCTCGCCATAAGCCTGCAATTCTATATCAATTCCAAGGGTTAGGTTCTTTCCCGATTCAGGTGCTCTATCTTGCTTTCCATCATCATATCTCCCCTGAACCCTTCCATGCGCATCTCTTAGCAGTATCTCTACCCCCTTTTCTCCACGCAAAATTTCTTCATAAGAGAGCTCAATACCCGATTTTCCAACATAGTCTTTACGAACATAATACGGATCTGCAGCAATCTTATTTTGGTCTACCTCGGCCACATAGCCTAAAATCAGCCCCATATTCGGATGGTTGTACTGCCTGATAGTTCTGCTTTGAATATATATTCCCGGAAATTTATATAGTTTCTCCTGAAGAAGTCCATACTCCTCAACATTTAACTGAGACATAAACAGTTGAGGTGTATAAGAAGAATATCCCGGGTTTCTCCTCCTATCCTTCATCTCAGCATTTAAATCATAAAACCTGTCAATATCAATATTAAGAGTATTGCAGAAGTCGAGAGTATCAAATTCTTTCATTTCCCTAACCACCATCATCACATCGTAGGTGGGTTTATTATATACCAGCAACTCTCCATTCCTGTCGTATATAGCCCCTCTTGCAGGGTACAATGTTCTGTTAAGGAAAGCGTTGCTATCGGCATAGTCGCGGTATTGGGGACTAAGTATCTGCAGGTTAAACAACTGAAGCACATACACAATACCTATCACCACCACTATAGCAGCAATAACATAACTTCTGTTTTTTAATGATTTAGGATTGCTCACCCGGCTTTGTTCTTTTAATAAAACTATCTAATGCAAGTATAATAAGTATTGATACAAACGAAGAGGTCAATATTCTTATTACTGTATTTTTCAAATTAAAAAGAGTAAACGACTCAATAAAAAACAGCAACGTAAGATGCATCAATACAATAAATATTGTAAACCTTATAAAAGAGGATGTCTCAACGTGAATCCCCGGAACAAACTCATCAAATAAATCCCTGTCGTAAAAAAGATTGAGTATTGGTTTCCTGAACATAGCCACTATTGTGGTTGCTGCCGCATTCATGCCCGGGGTATTAAGAAACATATCTATTATAAGCCCCATAAGAAATCCTGAAATAATTACGTAGAAAGGGCTTCTTCCCAATGGCAGCTTTATAAGAAAGTATACATATAAAATGGGAGTAGCCATCCCAAGTAGGCTTATTCTGTTAAGCAGCAATACCTGAACAAGGATAAGCAGCACGAACAGAAAGAACTCATATATCCATTTTAATTTCATTCCTGCAAAGTACCCTCCAGCTCTTTAAGCTCTTCGTAAAAAGAGTCGTTTATAACAAAAACATACTGAACTGAATTGAAGTCTGTTGCCAATTCAATATTAAACGTATTGAAATTATCATCTTTCGATTCACCGACACTGCTTACAAAACCTATAATCCTATTTTTCGGAAAAATGCGTGAATAGCTTGTCAGAACAGTATCTCCTTTTTGAAAAGGCTCCTGCTTGGGTAGTTCTCCAATCTGTGCTTCGGTCATACTATTCCCGTCCCATGAAATTGATCCGTTATTTTCAGAATTCTTAAGCTTGGCGCTTAATCTGAATTTGGGATTAATTATCGGAATTACCACCGAAAAGTTTGTTGATACTTTATATACCACTCCAACAACCCCTCGTTGCGATATCACCCCCATATCAGCCTTAATTCCATGAGCCGAACCCTTATTCAGGGTAATATAATTATTTACTCCCGAAAAGCTGACGTTCGAAACCTCAGCCGGTATAAAATCAAACTGCACCTGATCGGCAGTGTCGGCTATGAAAATGTTTGTATTAAGAGAATCCGACTCTAAAAAGCTATCAATTGTTGCTCTCAATGTAAGCAGCTCATTCTCAAGCAAAGCATTTTGTTCAAGCAACAACTGATTATTCTTCTTTGAGTTAAAAAAAGAGCTGATATTGTTTGAAGCTTTATAAACCCAGCCAATTACATTATTGGCAGATGTCAGATAAACACTTCTTTGATAGGTGTTATGCGAAAATACAAGATAGAAACTGAATGCTATAAGTAATATAGCAAGCATCCAGTGACTATTTCGTAAAATGAAATTTAATAAATTGCGCATTCAAACCTATAACATTTTGTGTCTGACAGTAAAATTAACGCATCAAAAAGGTGAATTTATTTATATTTCTTAATGCAATGCTTGTTCCTTTTGCAACAATATGAAGAGGATCATCAACAACGCGGAAAGGAATACCAATTTTATCAGTCAAGCGCTTATCAAGACCTCTCAGCAATGCACCGCCACCAGTCAGATATATACCATTTCTTACAATGTCTGCATACAATTCAGGGGGTGTATGCTCAAGTGCACTTAATACGGCTGAATCCACTTTAGTTACCGATTTCTCAATACAGTGCGCAACCTCCTGATAGGAAACCGGCACATCCATAGGCAACGAAGTCATTCTATTCGGACCATGCACTATATAATCTTCCGGCGGATTATCCAGCTCAGTAAGAACAGAGCCAACATTAATCTTTATTTGTTCTGCCGTACGATCTCCAACTTTTATATTGTGCTGCCTGCCCATATAATCCTGAATATCTTCGGTAAAGTCATCTCCTGCAATCTTTATTGATTTATTGGAAACTATACCTCCAAGCGAAATAACGGCAATCTCAGTTGTTCCTCCACCTATATCCACAATCATATTTCCTTCGGGTGCCTCTACATCAAGGCCAATTCCCAAAGCGGCTGCCATAGGCTCAAAAATCATATATACATCCCTACCGCCCGCATGTTCTGCTGAGTCGCGCACAGCACGAATTTCAACCTCTGTGCTTCCCGAAGGGATACAAATAACAACACGAAGCGAAGGCGAAAAGAATCCCCCTTTGTTCTTGTTAGCCATTTTAATCATTTCGCGAATCATCTGTTCCGCTGCATTAAAATCGGCAATTACACCATCTCTCAATGGTCTTACAGTACGAATATTTTCATGAGTTTTACCATGCATTTGTCTTGCTTTTTCACCCAGAGCAATCATTTTCTCTGTTTTTCTGTCAAGCGCAACAATAGATGGTTCATCAAGTAAAATTTTTCCTGCACTGTTAACTATTATGGAATTAGCAGTCCCAAGGTCCATTGCCAATTCCTGTGTAAATGAAAATAAGCCCATATCTAATAAGTTATCAGTTTTTCAATTATTAATGTTTGAAATGTCTCACTCCGGTTGTCACCATCGACATTCCATTTTTATTGCAAAAATCTATTGATTCAGAATCACGAATCGAACCTCCCGGTTGAATAACAGCTGTAATTCCTGCATACTTAGCAATCTCTACACAATCTGGGAAAGGAAAGAAAGCATCACTTGCCATAACTGCCCCTTTAAGATCAAAATTAAACGCTTCTGCCTTTTCAATAGCCTGCTTCAGAGCATCAACCCTCGATGTTTGTCCCGTTCCGCTCGCAATCAGCTGTCTGCCTTTTGCCAAAACAATTGCGTTCGATTTTGTATGCTTCACCAATATATTAGCGAAAAGCAAATCCTTAACCTCTTTGTCGGAAGGAGCTATGTCTGTCACCACTTTCAAATCCTCCGGTGTTTGCACACTGCTGTTCTTATCCTGTACCAAAACTCCATTTAAAACAGATCTGTACTGAACAGATTGCGATGCATTATCAATATGTTTGAGTTCTAAAATTATACGATTCTTCTTTTGTTTCAAAATATCCAGAGCATCTTCTTCATATTCAGGAGCAATAATTACTTCAAAGAATATCTCGTTAATAGCTTCTGCAGCCTCTTTGTCAACCATTCGGTTTGTAACAACCACTCCACCAAAAGCAGATACGGGGTCTGCCGCCAATGCTGCATCCCAAGCCTCTTTAACAGTTGGCCTGCAAGCCATTCCACAAGCATTGTTATGCTTCAATATAGCAAGTGCTGTTTCATCAAAATCCGATATAAGCGACAAAGCAGCATCTATATCAAGAAGATTATTATATGAAATCTCCTTACCATGAATCTGTTCAAAAACTTCACTTAAGTTTCCGTGAAATGCCCCTTTTTGGTGTGGATTCTCTCCGTAACGAAGCTCCTTTGATTCATTTAAGGCAATTCGCACGGCCGATCTGTTGTCTTTATCAAAGTAATTGAATATTGCTGAGTCATATCCCGACGAAACCTTAAACGCATCAGATGCAAATTTCTGACGCTCTTCTATATATGTAAAACCTTTACCATTTTTCAGTAAGTTAAGCAAGGGAGTATATTGATCTTTTGATGCTACCACCAGAACATCCTTAAAATTCTTTGCTGCCCCTCTTATCAGGGAAATACCTCCAACATCTATTTTTTCGATAATATCCTCCTCTGAACCACCTTCAGCAACCGTTTCTTCAAATGGGTAAAGGTCAACAATTACCAGGTCAATTGATGGGATATCATACGCCTTAACCTGTTTTTTATCTAATTCGTTTTCGCGTCTGTAGAGTATGCCTCCAAAAATTTTCGGATGAAGAGTCTTTACCCTGCCTCCAAGAATTGAAGGGTATCCACTTACATCTTCCACTTTCTCACACTCATAACCTAAAGATTTAATAAATTCATGCGTACCACCTGTTGAAATAAGCTTAACCTGTAGGTGATTCAGTTCATGAAGTATCTCTTCTAATCCATCTTTATGATATACAGAAATGAGTGCAGTTTGAATCTTTTTTGACATTGAGTAACTTTTTGAAACATTATTATTTTAAACCTCCACAAAGGTATAAAATTCTATCTATCTTTTTCTCTGAAATTATTCATTTGTTATTTCTGATTATAAAAAAGATTATAAACAGACAAGGGTGTCGCCGTTAGCAACACCCCCTATTATATTAAAATAAAAATAATCCTTTTTTATCTTACTTCCCAGCCAAGTGCGCTTGCTCCTAAAACGGCTGCATCGCTCTCTTTAAGTTCCGAGAACATCAGCTTAACCTTATTCTGATAAATCGGGAGTAGGTTTTTCTCCATATGCTCACGAACAGGGTCCATAATCAAATCACCTGATTTTGCTAATCCACCGAAAAGGATTATTGCTTCGGGACTTGAGAATGCAACGAAGTCGGCAAACGACTCACCTAAAATTTGTCCGGTATAAGCAAATATTTCTTTTGCAATTTCATCTCCTGCCATTGCTGCATCAAAAACATCCTTCGATGTAATATCCTCAGCAGGTATATTTCTTAAAACAGTATCAGCATCGGGTCTCACTTCAAGTATCTCACGGGCAGTGCGCGCCATTCCTGTTGCAGAAGCATAAGCCTCCAGGCAGCCATGTCTGCCACAACCGCAAACTCTGCCATTCTCACGTCTTGAAATTGTATGTCCCAACTCTCCGGCAAAACCATCATTGCCATATACTAATTGTCCGTTAACAACAATACCGCTACCAACTCCTGTACCTAAAGTAATAACAATGAAGTCTTTCATACCTCTTGCAGCTCCGTAAGTCATTTCGCCAATCGCAGCAGCGTTTGCATCATTTGTAAGAGCTACCGGAATTCCGGTTCTGTCTTCCAGCATCTGCGCAAAGGGGATAACACCTTTCCATGGAAGATTTGGAGCAAACTCAATACTTCCGGTAAAATAATTACCGTTGGGCGTGCCGGCTCCAATCCCTTTTATCTGATCTTTTGTAGTGATTTGCCCGATAAGGTCATCCACAAGTGCTGTCAGCTCATCCAGATACTTCTCAACATCTGTGTGTTTTGCGGTCTTGATACTTCCGTTAACCAATATTTGTCCTCTCTTATCCACGATGCCTACAACGGTATTAGTACCGCCCACATCTATACCTATAGCATAGGGTTTATCCATGATTCATTTATTTTTAATGTTTATTGTATTTGTTTTAGTTGCACAAATATAGGTATTTTAGTTTAAAGTGTTTTCAAACAGTAGCAATAATTTAAATAATTATTCTGATTCTGGTAAGCCACTTCTAATTGTTCAGGAAAATATTAGGTACTTATCTTTTTAATTCTATCAATACAGGATTTGCATCTTCAATATTCTGAAAATCTTTAAACAATGTTTGGAGACGTTGATAGTTTGGATGTTCATCTAAAGAAATATTCCCTTTCAAACCATCAATAATCTGATCTACATAGGTATAAGTTATTAAACTTTCCTCAGAATCAGATTTACTTATATTGTTTAATAAATAGAAAGTATGAGTAAAACTTATGTCATCAATTGTGTCTTCAGTCAATAAAAAATCAATAGTATTGTTGGATATATTTAATGCGAATCAGTATTTAAAAAATCAGATAAATGAATGCGATGGCAATTTTTCCCA
>CAZYNA010000015.1:0-2738 GCA_964648775.1 uncultured Proteiniphilum sp.
CCACTGGCATTTACTCTTATGCTCTCTGCTGAAGCAAATTGTATATTAGCATCACAACCACCAGAGAACTTACCGCTGAAGTCTGTACAATAAAGAGTCAAATCTTCCAAATCTGTTCCTCCACTCATAGTCACCTCAAAATCTTCTGTTCTAAGAGGTGTTCTGAAATTTATATCAACTCCACCCGATGCAGTTATTTCTTTCAGATCGGTAACTGTAATATATGCTCTTCTTATTGAATTTTCCGAGTCAAATATTGAGAAGACACGATTACGGCTCTTATTTGAAAGATGTAAAGTCCCACTTCTAACCTCAATAATTATGTTATCTATATCATTTTCACTCACCTCAATACTCACCGATTGCTTATCGCCCTGACTCACAAAAACATCCCATCCTCCCGAAGCAGTAATTGCTCTGAATGATGCCACCTGAATATTATCTTTTACCAAACCGAGCTGAGCTAATACACCGCTGGTTGCCAGCATTATAAATGCATATATAAATAGTACTTTTGTTTTCATTTTATACTCATTTTTTAATGTTATTATTTTCAAAATACTTTTTCATGAAATCTGTCTTCCGTCGAGGAATCTTATTATTCTGGAAGTCTCCTTTGCCTTACTCTCGTCGTGTGTAACCATTACGATGGTACGTCCGTCCTCCTTGTTAAGCTTGTGGAGTAATTCCATCACTTCAGCACCCATTTTTGAGTCGAGGTTACCTGTAGGCTCATCCGCAAGAATTATTGAAGGATTACCAATAACTGCACGTGCAATTGCTACACGCTGGCACTGTCCACCAGAGAGTTGCGTCGGAAAGTGTCGCATCCTGTGCGACAAGCCCACCCTTGCCAAGACCTCTTCTGCCAACTTACGGCGTTCGCGTACGCCGGTCTTTCTATAAAGCAATGGCAGCTCCACGTTATCAAGCACATTAAGTGAATTAATCAGGTGAAAGCTCTGGAAAACGAAGCCCAGATTCTCATTACGGAACTTAGCCAACTCACGGTCTTTCATAACAGCCGTTTCCTTACCATCAATTACAACCCTGCCCGAAGTAGGCGAGTCAAGCAGCCCCATTACATTCAGCAGAGTTGACTTACCACATCCCGAAGGTCCCATTACTGCCAGAAACTCTCCTTTTTTCACTTCCAAATTAACGTTTTCCAACGCCACTGTTTCAATCTCTTCAGTACGATAAATCTTATGCACCTTGTCCAGTAAAATCATTGTTTCCATTTATTATTTGTTATATTTTAGTTTTGTTTTATCCCTATAGCGGCTCATATCCGACACTACTACTTGCTCACCGGGTTCAAGACCTGAAATAACCTCCACATACTCATAATTGCTTTCTCCCAGTCGCAATGAGCGTTTTTCAAGATTACTGCCATTTAAAACGAATAGCTCATAAGTACCCTGCCCGGTATAGTATGGTCCGTTTTTAATCCTCAGCACATCTTCCTTAACTGCATTCATTACATAAATATCAGTACGCAATCCCGAACGCAGACGCTCATTATCAGGATCTTCAAGCTGAACGGTGAACTGTATAACTCCGTTTTTAGACAGCGGGGTAACGTTACTGACAACACCTTCAAGCCCGTCACTTCCAATTCTTACAACGGCCTTGCTGCCAACCGATATACGGTCGCCATAACTATCTGCAATCTCTCCATCAATACGGAACTGCGAAAGATCTGAAAGTATGGCAATTTCCGTTCCCTGCCCCACTCTCGCACCAACCTGGTTATTGATATATGTTAGAATTCCCTTTCTTGGTGAACGAATCTGTGCATCTTCTAGAATACGTTTAGTTTCAGACAAGCTCTTTCTGAATATCTCCAGCTCCAGCTCCTGAACCCTAAGTTCTGCATCAGCCACAGCCCGGTCGTTTTCAAACTTCTTCCGTGCCTGCTCCTGTTCAAGCATTGCCACGTTATAGCTGAGCTCAACCTCACGAACCTTATCTGTTGTTCCGGCACCAATACTGTCGAGATAACGCTCATTACGCACCTCCACTTGCATACGGTCGATTTGCATATCATTAACCTTAAGCTGCATCTCCATATCACTAAGCGAGCTGTTATTCTTCACACGCTGCTGCTCAATACGGTAACGGCGCATCTCCAGTTCGTCAAGCATCTTGTTATAGTCGGTCTGAATACTCTGCAGATCGAGTTGCAGCAGTGGTGTGCCCTCTTCCACCTGATCGCCCGCTTTCTTGAATATCGTCATAATTCTGCTTTCTATGGGGGCAATAATTGTCTCTTCAAATGCCGGAACAACCCTTCCTGACGCGCTTACTGTAACTTCAATAGTGCCCCGGTCAGCGGATGATATTATCAAGTTGTCCATAGAAACACTATCTCGTAATAAAAATATGATAAGTGTAATTACGCCAATGGAGCCCAGTAAAATGGCACCTGTTTTAATCCATCGCTTTCTTTTTTCGGCACGTATTACCTCTTTTGGAATTTCTCTATCCATATTTTTTCTATTTTGCAATATATTAATCAAAGCGTATGCCATAAACATAACACACTGATTTTGTGTAATGTATAAAATTAGACTGTTCGAAAACGGACACTCTCGTTCACTATCGCACACTTTTGAAGGAAATTGAACTATTTTTAACTCTAACCTGTTTACTATCAGATTAATTTGCTGGTGCAGGTTAAAATGATTTCTTTTGTGTTTTCAAACAAACAGTATGAATGTAGCGGCACGACTCAC
>CAZYNA010000015.1:2838-5982 GCA_964648775.1 uncultured Proteiniphilum sp.
GACAGGATCCACAACCTACCTCGTAATTTAAGTGGCGGTCAGCAGCAGAGGATTGCCATTGCACGCTCGCTTATTACCAACCCTCAGCTAATTCTTTGTGATGAGCCTACAGCATCTCTCGACCATAACAGTGCAAAGATGGTGATGGAGATGTTGAGCAAATTATCTCTGGATAACCGTGCAGTGATAGTTGTAACTCACGACGTCAGACTAAAAAAATATGCCGACAGAACAATTTATGTTTCGGAAGGCAGAATAAGCGAAACAGCTATTGAACACGATTTTTAAACAATATTTTATAGATATTAAAGCGGAAATAATAATACAGATGAACAGAAATTTTGTATTCCTATTGTGTGCATTACTACTCACTGCCTGTGGAAATAAGCAGGAAAACAGTGAGCCGGTAAAGGTTGATGTAACGCCCTCTCAGATTGTCGGAATAGGGAAGATTATACCTCAGGGTGGTATAATTGAACTCGCTGCTCCCGCATCGGGAATTGTTGAAAACGTGTTCTTCAGTTCCGGCGATAGTATAAAAAAGGGTGATATTATTCTTTCATTGTTAAGAACTGATGAAGAACTATCTGTTAAAGAGGCTGAATCCAGAACCAAATCGCAGCAGCTTTCTGTAGGCTCAGCACTAATAGCCGTTGAACAGGAGCGTATTGCGCATGAAGAGAGATTACGCCTTCTTAATGATGCTAAGGATCTGCTTAGCGTAGGTGCAACTACAGGCGAGAATGTAAGGACTCTCCAAAACGAACTGGATAAAGGTGCAGAGCAGCTAAAAAAACTTGAGAATGAGTATATACTGCAACAATCCAAACTTGTCGAACAGAGTGTTCAACAAGATTCCAGAGCAAGTGATCTGAATAAGACAGAGTTTAGGGCGCTAATGGATGGTGTTATTTTGGATATTAATCCCCGTCCGGGTGAGGCTGTCAATCGTTTAGAGCAATATGGACGTTTGTCACCCGATAATCCGCTCGTTGCAATGGTAGAAATTGATGAACTGTTTGCAGGCAGGCTAGAGATTGGTCAGACGTGCACAATCAGACTTCAGGGACAATCAGAAATAGCTGCCACTGGTGAGGTTGTTAGAATATCTCCCGACCTGAAAAAGAAATCTCTTTTTTCTGATAGCGGAACCGATCTCGAAGATCGTCGTATTCGTGAAGTGGAGGTTATGCTCAAAGAAATAGCCAAACCATTGTTCATAGAATCGAAAATTGAGTGTAGTATCTCTTTAAACTAATTAAACCAACGGAAAATGCTCTCTACAGCCCTAAAGTTTGTCCGGTTCGAAAAGTCCAAAAGCATGGGCATTCTCACAGCCATTGTCATCAGCATTTATCTGATTGGCATTGAACTGGGTATGTTCTTTTACCTATCGAGTATAATTGGAGGGGTTGTTGCTAATTCAAACCCCGATTATGCACATGTGTTTGTTGTGAAAAAGCAGACAGAGAACATAAACCAGCTCTCTCCTTTTGATGTGCGCTGGGTGAATCAACTAAGAAGCATTGATGGCGTTGATGACAGCCACGGCTTTGTTATCACAAACGTTTCGGCAAGGTTTCCTAACGGCAAGGATGCACCGGCAATGATTATCGGCAGCGACTACCCAAAGCTGGTTGCAGGACCTAAAGCTAATCTGGTCTATTCAGGTTCAATTGAAAATCTTGCCGATCCTTATATTGTATCAACCGATTATTACGATAATAAAGCTCTTCGATATGATATTGAGACAGGTACAAGGTTTGAGATAAATGGCAAGACTGCTGTGTCGGGTGTGATAACCCGGGAAGCCAAAGGGTTTACTTCACCTCTTATTTATACAACTACCGATAAGGCACGTAAATATTCCGGGATACCTTCATATCAGGTGAGCGGGGTGATTGTGACGGTTAATAATCCAAATAAAATTGAGTCGGTAGTTTCACAGATCAACCATATTGCGCCCGACCTGAAAGCGTGGCCTTCAGAGAAAATTAAAATGGCTACTATTGTTAACGTGATGACGGCCAACAATATGGGAATGAGCTTTGCAACTCTTGTACTGTTCGGAATTATTAGTGGATTCTTTATAATCGGTCTCACTATGTATTCTGTAACTTACGATCGTATAAAGGATTACGGAACGCTGAAAGCTATTGGCGCATCGGTTAAATATATAACACGATTAGTTATTACTCAGTCGGTAATTTATGCCATAATCGGCTACCTTATTTCTCTCCTTTTACTGATAATTTCTAAGATTGGTATGGCTAAAGCGGGACTTATTATCGCTTTATCACCTGCCCTGCTCGGTTTCCTCTTCCTCACAACTCTGGTTATATCGGTGGGAAGTTCGTTCTTCTCTATTCGTAAACTACAGAAGGTTGAGCCATCGTCGGTGTTTAAGTAAGTACGATAAACAAACAGATTATATGCAAAGGATAATTTATATACTCACTCTCTTTTTATCATCTTCGCTGATTGCACAAAACAGCTTAAACGAACCCCTATCTCTCGATAACGCAATCAGTTATGCAATGGAACACTCACCCACTCTCAACATTGAGAAGATGAAGCTTGAAGAGGCAGCTATTCAGCTAAATGAAATCAGATTGCAAAGGGTTCCGGATATTTATCTTTCAGGTGATTTGAGACGAAATCTTATTATACCTGCAACACCTGTTCCTGCAAATGCATTCGACCCTTCGGCACCTGAGGGAGAGATGATGTATATGAGGTTCAATACCAACTGGAATTCATCTGCCGGTGTTAATCTCAATTACGATTTGTTCAATCCTGATAAAACTAACCGTGCAGCAGAGCAGAAGCATCAGCTTAAAATACAGGAATATGATGCTCAGATTTCGGAAAACGATCTTAAAAACAGTGTTGCGATTGCTTACGCTGAAACGATTATTGCCGGTGAGCAGCTACAGTTGCTTAAGGAAGATACCACCTATTTCTCAGAACTCCTCAGAAATGCCAACGAGCTTTATAAGCGCGAAAGGATAAGTCTGTCAGAAAAAAACGATGCTCACAAAGCATTTAATGAATCACTTGCCGCACACCTTGATGCGGAAAGGATTTTCAGCGAACGAAAAGCAGAGCTTCTCTTCCTCATTGGTATGGATATTACAGAAGAGA
>CAZYNA010000015.1:6082-11529 GCA_964648775.1 uncultured Proteiniphilum sp.
CAAAAGAGGTATCCCGTATGCGTTTGCAACAACAGATGGAGTCTGAAAACCTTCGTAATATCAGAAATGATAAGGAGAAAGAGCGACTGAATAATCTTTCTCTCCTGAAAGCCAGAAAGGAAAACTACCTGCTTAGTCGCGAGAACTGGGAATTAAGTCAGCAAAACTCTGTTGCAGTGCGGATGCAGTTTGAAAAAGGCTATATTCAGCAAAGTGATTTGCTGAACGAACGGTTAAAAACAGACCAGTCGAGACAAGCTTTCCTGCAGTCGGCATACGACCTGTTTAACACTTTGACATCATTTAATTAAGTCCTTACCAAGTCCGCTATAACTACCTATTATATTCGTATCAACTACGTATCTCCTTCGTACGTATACGAACGTGATACGAAGGAGATACGAAGAAGATACGAAGGTGTACCAGACTTGGTATAGAGAAAGTATAGGGATATATCACATTACAACCCTTATTTTAGAGCGTCAAGGGCTTCATCTATTGCAGACAGAAGTGGCTTTATTGATATTGGAGAGCCAACAGCATTTTTCATCCATATTTGCGGAACTATACTTCCCTGTGTGTACATACGATCCATTTCATCTGCCAGATTCTTTCCTTTAACCTCTCTGCCAATCTGGAAATCTATAAGGTGACCTATCGGATAGTTTGGGAGGTACATCGGGTAGTCTATCATATGAGAATATATTCCCAGAAGGATCTCATCCTCTCCGCCAAGAACTTCAGCATAATATTTGTTCCATACTTCTTTGGCTATTGAGATTACTGCATCCTTGAGTTGTGCAGCTGTAGCATCAGGATTAGCGTACATCCATTCCCACACCTCCATATCAACAAGAGAAACACCCATAATTTCGTATGTATTCCAGAATGTAGCCAATGCCTCCAGATGCTCATCATTAGGATCAGGATTTTGCAGACCAAGCAGTTCGAGATCGCGTTTCTGGAACAGAAAAGCAACAGCCTCGGTAAATGCTGTATTCGGAACTCCATTTAGCATATAATAATCAACATCATTCATGGTGATAGTCTGTTCAACGTTATGCCCAAACTCATGAACAGCTATATTGTAACCCTTATAATCCATACCATCCTCACCAATTCGGGTACGAAGACGGGCCACATCATTGCGCATTGCAGATCCCCATGCATGTCCGGCTCCGCGGGAAGCATCTACGGTAATGAGAGAGCAAATCTCGCGAGCCTTTTCGGGAGACCAGCCCAGTTTTACAAGAATATCAGGAAGATCAGCCTCCAGTGCGGCAGCATCGGGATACTTGCGTGAAGTAATTGCAGTAAGCTCATCCTCACTAATTCCCCCACTTCCTTTAAAGCCGCTATACCATATATCAAACGGCTCAAGCTCCCTGCCAAGTCGGGATTCAATCAGTGCCGCCACCTCTTTCACCTGAGGAGATGAAACCAACTCCACAAACAGGTTGATAACATCCTGCTTTGGTATCTCCATAGTGGCATTAAATGCACGGTCGATTTCCGTTGGGAAATGCGGTGTATAATCATCACGTTTTTTGAGATACTTATAGTTTCTGTGAAAAACCTCATATCTGCCCGTCTCTTCGGGGGTAGCAGCGACAGCTGATCCACTATTAAGCAGTTCATTTGAGTAAGGTTTCCAATTATACTCATCGCTGTTTATTACCTCAACAGGGATTGTCTGATCTACAATTCGTTGCATCACTTTATACACCATACGCTGCTTTTCGAGTCCTTTTTCGTTATCAGCATAATTCGATTTCAGCTCATCACGCAAACCCCAGTGAGAAATTAGTTTCATATTATCGGGGAATAGCTGCTCGCCCTCTTCATTAAGAAGTTTACCCATATAAATATTATAGTCGGAAATATATGTATCAGCCTCTGTTAGCACCACCGCTATTTCTTGCTGTATAGAAGAAGGAACACGAGAAGTAAACCTGTCGCCCATTCGCGCATAAGCCCACTCCTTACGGCTCCATTCATCACCTAAACCGGTTTTTTCTTCAAGCGAGTAGAACGGGAAATTAAGTGCAGTCAGAAAAGCTATTTTATTATTGTACAAATCCTCAGTAAGGTGTGAGGATGCGCTATAACTTCCAAACATCATATCAACAGGTGTGATATCGGGACCTTCGAGCTGCAGCGGCATTTTCATCTCCACATTCATCTTATGAAAATAGCCATTGATAATCTCAAAATTACGCTCCAGAGTATTGTATAAAATATCCAGCTTATCTTCATCAACTACAAATGAAGTTTTGCAAAACTCTGTAAAATCATCAAATGATCCGTCGGACTCACGCCATAGTCCGGCCACCTGTTGCACTCCTCTTTCAATTCTGAAGGACTGCTCCTCTCCAAATGTTGTTTTCAGCTCATTAACAACATTTGCTGTTTGTGTTTCTGAAATAAAATCGGTCATTTGCATATCACTCTTTCGTGTTTCGTTTGTGTTACAAGCGGTTATCCCAACAACAATCAGGATAACAGCAAAAAATAAAGTCTTTTTCATAAATCTCTTTTTCTATTGTATAATATTACTGTTAGTACAAATTTAAGATGTAATAATAGATTCTCAAATAATATTACTCGATTTTTATAATTAAGTGGTTGATTTACATATAGTGCTGATTATATTAAACAAATTAATCTTTTTGAATGTTAAACAATTTAAGTAAAGTATTGCTAACCCAATTTACAATAATCAACATTAAAAAAATCCATTAACACTATGAATAGAAGAGGATTCATCAAAAGTTCTTCGCTAGCAACAATAGCAGTTGCTTCGGGGGTGAACAGCAAGGGAATGAGCAATTTAATGTCGGCATCTCCCCTAAGCATCAACAAAGATAAAGTAAAAGTGGGACTGATTGGAAGTGGCTGGTATGGAATGGTGATTGCCAAAGCTGCATTACAGACCGGCGACGTTGAAGTGGTTGCTGTTGCTGATGTAGATACCCAGCATCTGGCAGACAGTATTAGTGAACTGGAAACACTTCAGGGCAGTCGCCCCACCGGCTACAAAGATTACCGTGATCTGCTTGATAAAGCATCTCTTGATGCGGTTATGATAGGCACACCGCCCCACTGGCATGCTTTGCAGTTTATTGCTGCATGTGAAAAAAGACTGCCCATCTATTGTGAGAAGCCTCTTGCATATGATGTGGATGAAGGCAGAGCTATGGTTGAAGCGGCGAAGAAAGCAGGCAATATTGTACAGATTGGATTTCAGCGCAGACAAAATCAGGCATTTAAAAAAGCTGCTGAATTAATTAGGGAGGGAAGGATTGGATCTGTATATCAAATAGGTACACAGATACATTATAATCCCGGCACTAACGACACAACTATTCAGGATCCTCCGGCATCACTTGATTGGGACGCATGGTGCGGACCGGCCCCGAAGTTACCATACCGACCGTCGATTGGGCATTTGGCGTGGCGATTAGAGAAAGAGTATGGAGCGGGACACCTGGTCGACTGGGGCATTCACAACATTGATATTATCAGAACAATAATGGAATTTGACATGCCCGAAACTGTTGAAGCATCAGGCGGGTTATATTACCTCAAGGATAAGATTACCACACCTGATACACTGGTAGCTACAATGAACTTTGATGGTGTGCCTGTAGTTTGGCAACACCGCTTGTGGGGAACAGGCGAAATGCACCCTCAATTTAATAACGGTGCATATTTTTATGGTGACAAAGGAACTCTTTTTGCTTCAGACAACCGTCTGGTATTACTGCCTGTAGGAGGCGACGGCAACATGGAGGCTATTGATATTCCTACCCCTGATATGCAGGAAAAGCATGTTGCAGAATTTATTGAGGCAGTAAAAACAGGAAACAGAGATTTGATTAGTTGTACTACAGAAGATGGGCATCAATCAACAGCTACTGTTCAGTTGGCAATGATTGCCTATGAGACAGAGTCCCGACTGAAATGGGATAATCGCATCGAAAGCATACTCAATAATGAAGAAGCTAAGAAACTACTTGCCAGACCATACAGAGATGGCTACACGAGACCTGTTGTTTAAACATACAAAAGCTACATATTACTATGAAGATTATTTTAATAATTACACTATTGCTTTCAGCACAGGTTGGATTAACCCGTGGGGCATACAAAGACATGGACAACAATATAATTGCAAACGGAGCAGAGATAAGAAAAGCAGGAACCGGCTACTCATTCACTGAGGGCCCCGCTGTTGATAAAGAGGGACGGGTTTATTTTACAGATCAGCCCAACGACAGGATATATGTGTGGGACGAGGACCAAGGAGTTTCTCTCTGGCTTGAGGGTACAGAGAGAGCAAACGGCATGTATTTCGATAACGAGAACAGATTGCTTGCATGTGCCGATGAGTTTAACCGTATAATACGCATTGAGGACACAAAAAATATTGAAGTTGTTTTTGAGAATTTTGATGATAAGCACTTAAATGGTCCCAACGATTTGTGGGTTACTCCCGATGGTGGTATCTATTTTACTGATCCATATTATCACAGGGACTACTGGCAGGAGGGGCATACTGAAGATCAGGATGCAAGAGGTGTTTATTACCTCTCACCCGAAGGAGAAGTAAAGCGTGTTATAGATGATTATAAGCAGCCAAACGGACTAATAGGTACTCCTGATGGGAAACTACTGTATGTTGCTGATATCAACGACCGCAAAATATGGAAATATGAGATTGAAGAGGATGGAACACTTGCCAATAAAACTTTTTTTGCCGGTGAGGGATCTGATGGAATGACAATCGACGAAAAGGGGAATATTTATCTGACTATGGGTAAGGTTTGGGTATTTTCACCTCAGGGTGATCTTATTCGGGAAATTGAGCTACCCGAGAGCCCGTCAAACATCTGTTTTGGAGGGAAAAACAAAAAGACTCTGTTCATAACTGCCCGAACATCTGTTTATACACTTGAGATGAATGTTGCAGGAGTAGATTAGTTTGTTTTTGAAAATGAGGTAAAATCCATTGTGAGATTTACTTGATTTTTTTGTAAGTTTGTGATTATCTTGATAGATGTGTGCCAAAGGCGATCAATTTGAGTTTACAAATTAATATCATTCTAAATAATAACAAACATAAGAAAAAACAACATGAACGAAATCAACAAGTATGTAGAAACCCATGAAAAGCGTTTTCTTGACGAGCTTTTCGAGCTGATCAGAATACCTTCAATCTCATCACTCCCCGAGCATAAGAAAGATATGTATCGTGCAGCAGAACTATGGAAAGACTATCTGTTGAAAGCAGGAGCTGACAAGGCAGTTATAATGGAAACTGAGGGCAACCCTGTGACATATGGTGAGAAAATTATTTCGCCCGACGCACCAACAGTTTTAGTATATGCACATATGGATGTTATGCCGGTAGACCCGATTGAAAAGTGGAATACTGATCCGTTTGA
>CAZYNA010000015.1:11629-12984 GCA_964648775.1 uncultured Proteiniphilum sp.
CCTTCAATTACAACAGGACTGCGCGGATTAGCCTATTGGCAGGTAGAAGTGACCGGACCAAAAATTGACCTCCACTCAGGCATGTTTGGTGGTGCAGTAGCCAACCCTATTAATGTTTTGGCTAAAATGATTGGCGACACGATGGATGAAAACGGCAGAATACTTATACCGGGTTTTTACGACGATGTGATTGAAGTTTCTGAAGCTGAGCGCGAAATGATGGGCAAAGCACCGTTCTCTCTGGATAAATATAAAGAGTCGCTTGAAATTGAAGAAGTATTTGGAGAGAAAGGTTATACAACAAACGAAAGAACAGGAATTCGTCCGACTTTCGATGTATGCGGTATCTGGGGAGGATATACAGGAGAAGGAGCAAAAACAGTTCTTCCTTCAAAAGCTTATGCAAAAATAAGTACAAGGTTAGTTCCTAATCAGGATCACAATAAGATTGCAAAACTATTTGTAGATTACTTTGAGTCGATTGCACCAAAGAGCGTAAAGGTAAATGTAGAATACCTGCATGGAGGTCCCTCCTACGTTTGTCCGATTGATCTGCCGGCATACAGAGCTGCAGAAAAAGCATTTAAGGATGTTTACGGAATAGATCCGGTTCCAGTGCGTTCGGGAGGAAGCATACCTATTATAGCAACTTTTGAAGAGATACTTGGCACAAAATCCATTCTATTGGGATTTGGTCTGGGATCAGATGCAATACACTCACCAAATGAGAACTATCCTCTTGAGCAGTTTTACAATGGCATAAGAACTATTCCACTGTTTTACAAATATTTTGCAGAAGAGTTTAAAAAGTAAAAGAGTATAGTCGATATCAGAAATTCTCATACATTGCAATGAACTAACCAATACATATGCTGTTTATTAATAGAAGGGTTATATAAAAAAACAATAGTATGAGAACTTACAACACATTATCGGAAGCAATAAATGATTTAACAAAGAAAGGCTATACAGCTAATTTTAATATTAAAAGCGACTGTCTGGAATGTGCCGAGAATGAGCTTTTATTGCGTCCTGATGAATTTGAAATTGATGAAATTTATCGCTTTCAGGAGATGTCTGATCTGGATAATGAAAGTATTTTGTATGCCATATCATCGTCGCAAAACAATATTAAAGGCTTGTTAGTTAACGCTTATGGCATTTATTCAGACACAGCCACAACTGAACTGATATCTAAATTAGAGCAGTAACACATACGCTACATATAGTGTATCAATATTAACGGGAGTCAGCGAGAGATAACCGGAAGACAATTTCCCCTTTTCCATCTTGAGCGTTGACTCCCGTTGTAATTTTTCATGGAATGCGAGTGCGCTACCCGGCTTTTTAAAATA
>CAZYNA010000015.1:13084-36782 GCA_964648775.1 uncultured Proteiniphilum sp.
TATCCGGCAAATGAAACCGCCCCCCTATCAATATAAAACTCCATTGCAAAATCCGTAACTTTGTCTAAAACAGGCTCTGCAACCACACCACCCTGCTGTCGGATAACCCGCCTGCACCAGTCGGTTTGCTTATCCGTAATCTCTCCTAATATCCAAACCAGACCTTTGCCACTACCCGAAAGCGGCATTTTTAAGACCTTATCTCCCGGAAATGAGTCAAGATATTCTAACAAATCTTGAAGCTCTGTGAAATAATTTGATTCACCTTTAAAATCAGGAAATTCCGCTTGTAGCTCTTTCAGGAACTCAACAGCATTTTTTCTGTGAGAATACTTTCTAAGCTTTTCTATTCTATATTGACCGGGGAGCTGCGACTCGCTCACTCCCAGTGAAAATAATTTTTTTTTGAATGAAGGGTTCCAGCCCCAGGGAATTATATTCTCATCAGAGTATTGATTTATATCCTTAAAAGGAATGATACGGGAAGAAACGGGTAGTTTGTCCTTTAGCTCTTCCATAAACGAATTGTTCAGTTCACCATCTGCAACAACTGTTTCCCCATCTGCATACCAAATGGGGAGAATCGCAAGATCCTTCATCATTTTAACTGCCGATGCAGGGGGAGTATAATTTGTGGAAAAATTAGCTAAAGCAAGATCGTGATCGGAGTTGAAGATATACATTTATATTATGAATTCGGTGAAAACGGATTATTTATACTCTTTAATCTCAATATCTCCATTGAGTGCCAAAAGAGCATTCTCTGCCAGCGCTCCCATTTCATCCTGACCGGGATAAACATATACAGGAGCAATACGATAAACCCGCTCAATAATGAGGTTGCAGAACCATTTACTGTTGGCAATGCCTCCGGTGATTAGTATACCGTCGACTTCCCCTTTTAACACTGTTGACATCCCACCTATCTCTTTTGCTACCTGATATGCCATTGCTTCCATTACTCGAAGATATTTCTCATCGCCATCTTTAGCCTCACGTTCAGCAACATATGCATCGTTGGTGCCTAGATATGCCATCATGCCGCCTTTGCCTACTATCATTTCAGACAATTTATCGTAACTGTATAAGCCGCTAAAAGCTGCTTTAAGGAGCTGACCTACAGGCAGTGACCCTGAACGCTCGGGCGAGAAGGGACCATCACCATCAAGTCCCTGGTTGACATCTACAACCTTACCTTTTAGGTGAGCACCCACAGTTATTCCGCCTCCCAAATGCACAACTATCAAGTTGAGATCTTCATATTTCTTCAGTATCGATTTGGCGTGTGCCCTTGCAATTGCTTTTTGGTTTAGTGCATGGAAAACCGATTTCCTCTCAAACGCAGGGTGACCGGAGAAACGGGCCAACGGCTGCAGCTCATCCACCACTACCGGGTCGGCAATGAATGCCTCTGCATTAGGGATAAGCTTTGCAATATCATATGCAATTAATCCACCCAGGCTACTGGCATGCTCACCTCTTCTTGAGTCGAGGAGATCTTTAATCATTGCATCATTAACACGGTATACACCCGAAGGAATTGGCTTTATCATGCCACCACGACCAATTACTGCCTCTACAGTTTCTACATTAACATCGGCGTTTTTCAGCTCCTCATATATAATATTCTTTCTGTATTCATACTGCTCAGGAATGCGTTTAAATCTTTTTAAATCATCTGTCGGATGTTTTATCGTTTTAAGGAAGATCACTTTCTCTTGCTGATAAATGGCAATTTTTGTTGAAGTAGATCCCGGGTTTATTACTAATATGCGAGTATATGTTCCCATAATATATTCTATTTTATAAAAGTTGATAACGCTATTGAGAGTAACTTGGTTTGATCATCATCGGATCTTGACGTTAATACGATTGGAGCAGATGCTCCAAGAACTATTGCAGCTGTAGATGCACCGCCAAGAAAATTAAGTGCCTTATAAAACATATTGCCTGCTTCAATATCGGGAGCAAGGAGAATATCGCAATCACCTGCAACTTCACTATCGACTCCTTTAATTATTGCAGCCTCCTTATTAAACGCTATATCAACAGCAAATGGTCCGTTTACTATACAACCCTTAATATGACCTGATACATTCATTTCTTTGAGCTGGTGTGCATGTACTGTTGCCTCCATTCTGGGATTTACAGTCTCAACTGCAGCTGCAACTGCAACTTTTGGGTTTTCAATTCCAATCATATGACAAGCTCTGACTGCATTCATAAGAATCATGACCTTATGATCAATGTCGGGAGAGATATTCATTGCCACATCCGTTACGCAAAAGATTTTATGATAATAGGGCGATTGAAAAAAAGCTACGTGACTTAAGAGCATGTCGGTACGCAGTCCGTTCTCTTTATCAAGCACTGTTTTGAGAAGATCGCCCGTTTTCACCTGCCCTTTCATCAGAATATCAGCTTTCCCATCTCTGATAAGCTTTACAGCTATCCGGGAAGATTCTATCTCTTCATTCTGGTTATCAATAATTTCAATACCTCCTAAATCAAAGCCAAGAGCTTCAGCTTTACTTCTGATCTTTGAACTATTCCCAATTAAAATTGGTGTAATTATTCCGGCCTGCAAAGCGTTTCGAACGGCCTTTAATACTTCTTTGTTTTCTGCAGCAGCAACAGCAACCACCCTTTTAGGTTTGCTTTTTGCCAGTTCTATTAATTCTGTTAACTCATGGATTATCATTGAAAAAATTATTAATGTTTTAAGCCTTACAAATAAACAAAATATTCTTCAGATTATGCCGACTTATACTCTATTTTTTGACAATATGATTATTTACAGTGATATTGAATTAATATAACTGAATCAGACCATTTTTATATGCTGCTATCAAAATGCAGATGAAAAATAAATAAAAGGTTAATTGTTTCTTATTTTGAATTCGGAAATTAATTATCTTTGTAGTACAAAAAATAACCTTACCAGCGGGATGTAGCACAGTTGGCAGCGCGCCACGTTCGGGACGTGGAGGTCGGAAGTTCGAGTCTTCTCATCCCGACAGGAGAGTACAATAAATATGCCCTCAAAGAATACTTTGAGGGCATATTTATTACCTGTTACAGAAATTATTACTTCATATTAATTCAGAACTTCCCCTTTAGTAATAGGGATCTCTCTTTTAACACTTTGGCTTAGTGAAATCATAGTTTCGGTTGCCACAACGCCGGGAATCTCCTGTATCCTGTTGTTCAGAAGTTCCATAAGATGCTCGTTATCCCGTGCATAAAGCTTTATGAGCAACGTGTATGGTCCGGTGGTAAAATGACATTCTGTTACTTCGGGTATTTTATCAAATTCCGGAATAACATTCTTGTACATCGAACCTTTCTCAAGTTTTACGCCTATATAGGCACTTGAAGCATAGCCTAAGACTTTAGGGTTTACATGATATCCTGAACCTGTTATCACATCGTTCTCTATCATACGCTGAACACGTTGATGGATTGCAGCACGTGAAACTCCACACTGTTCGGCAACATCTCTGAATGGGATTCTGGCATTTTGAGTAATTATCTCCAATATTTGCCTGTCTAACTTATCAATTTTATCCATGAGTATCCTGTTTAGAATAATTACTCCAAAAATAATAAATTTATACCATATTATGACAAATTGGAAAGCTTTTTTTGATATAAACGTAAATTTTATACCAAATAACATAGATTTAGGGGTAATCCTAACGTTTTGGCAGTTTACTAAAATAAAATTCAGCCAAGACTAAATCAAACGGAGTAGTAATTTTAATATTAACTGAATCACCCTCTACAAGGTGAATACTTTCTCCATTAACCTCCACTACAGATGCATCATCAGTGAATATAATGTTATAGTCTGTTTCATATGCCCTCTTCAGCATTGAGGCGGGAAACACCTGTGGTGTCTGAATAATTTTGAGTCTGCTTCTATCAACTATTTTGCTGTCTGATCCGGTTAACATTCGTACACTGTCGGATAAAGCCACTACAGGGATTACAGCTATGCCTTTCTGAAATGACTCTTCAAAACAACGACCAATAACTTCAGATGAGACAAAAGGGCGGGCACCATCATGAACTCCTACAGTATCTATGTCGGATATCTCCTTTAATCCATTTTTGACAGAGTGGAATCTGGTGTCTCCTCCTGCAACTACGGTATGCTGAACATCAAAACTATGTTGAATGCACAATTCATTCCATAAATCAATGAAATCTTCCGGAAGTACTACCACTATTTTAATTCTATAATCGTAGTTGTAAAAAGCCCGTATTGTATGCATAAGCATTGGCTTGCCGCCAATCGGCGAAAACTGCTTTGGAAGTGAGCCACCTGCACGAAGTCCTTTTCCGCCCGCAACAATAATTACGCTATATTTCTTCTCGGGTATCATAGGCTATTCGATGTCGTTGAGTATCTTTTGAAGTTCTTTATCAGTACCGGTTAATTTCTCCTTACAAAATGCTATTAACTCAGAAGCTCTCTTAACTTTAGCTGTTAGTACATCCACATCAGGCTTTCCCGACTCAATATAAGATACCAACTCTTCAAGCTCTCTCTTTGCTTCTGTATAACTCATCTTATTTATATCCTTTTCTGCCTCCATAGCTATCAACTTTTATTATTTATTCATCATCTTGTTTAGTATTGTTTACTGTTGAAACAGCAACTCCATCTCTGAAACGGGTTTCAATTAAATCTCCGGATGAGAGCTCTCCAATTGATGTAACAATTTTACCATCCTTAAGAGTAAGCGAGTACCCTCGTTTAATTATATTATTCGGTGATACCATATAAATAAACTGCTCCTTGCTCTCAAGATAATGGTGCTGGTTTTGTATTAATTGACGCAACTGATGCTTCATGCTTGCGAGTGACTGAGCAATACCCGTTTGCTCGTTTTGCAACATCAACCTCGAGCCATGTATTATATCTTTTGAAAGGATAAGTAAATCCGACTTTTCTTTTGATATTCTGTTTTCACTCTCAGAAATCATTCTGTCTTGCAGATCAAACAGCTCTGTTGCGGTTTTCATGAGATGAGAAATAAAGAACTCTGCAACGGCTGTTGGTGTTTTTGCCCTGGTATGCGCTACAGCATCTAAAACGGTTACATCTCTCTCGTGCCCGATACCACTCACAACAGGCAGTGGGAACTGGGCAACGTTGGCGGCAAGCAGATATGAATCGAAACTATTCAGGTCGGCCGATGCACCCCCACCCCTTATAATTGCCACCGCATCAAAATGATCAATATGCATAAAGATCTTCTCAAGAGCATAAATTATGGAATCCTCACTTCTGTCGCCCTGCATAATAGCCGGGAACAGTTTGATATAAAACATGAAACCTGCAGAATTATTGTCGAGCTGATCTCTGAAATCTTCATATCCTGCGGCGGTGGGAGATGAAATTACTGCAATACGATTTACAAACTCAGGCAAATCAAGCTCCTTGTTAAGAGTGAGAACACCCTCTTCCTCCAATCGCTTTAGGACCAGTTGGCGATTGCGGGCTATCTCTCCAATTGTGAAAGAGGGATCTATATCAACAACTGTTAGTGAATAGCCATAAAGTTCGTGGAAATCGACTGTAACTCTTACCAATACATTTATACCTGAAGAGAATGTTTGCCCGGTTTCTTTTTCAAAGTAAGCAGATAGCATCTGGTATGCATTAGACCAGATAACCCCTCTTGCTTTTGCTATAATTGACTGTGTAATAGAATCTTTCTCGACAAACTCAAGGTAACAGTGACCATTTCTGTTGAGCCTCACATCACTCGTCTCAGCCAACAACCAATAACTATCGGGCAGATAGTTATTTATGGCAGTCCTTACCCTGCTGTTCAGTTCTGATAATGAAAGTGATTGTTGAGACATAACTACAGTTTAACTCTATATGTTTTATTTACAGATGGCCCGTCGATTACAAAATGAATATGATCGTTATTCTTTATAACTTCAGCTCCTATTGCAATAGAAATAATATTACTATCTGCCATCGCTGCCTGAGATAGCAAGGCACCATTCTCATCGAGCAGCCGGATTGAGTAATCAGCATAGCTATACTGCATATTGATAAATTCAACGGTATATGAATCTGACTTATCAGGCTTGATAATTACACTATCATCTTCTACCGAACTGCTGTGCGTTTCCAGTGATTGCAAGACTCTGTTATAGGCAAGATCAAAGTTGATTATTCCAGATCCATATACGGGATCGGTCTCAAGATATTTGTCTGCCGACTCCCAGAGAATCCTAATAAGATCAGAGCGGTGCAGATCGGGGTTAACCGACCATAAGGAGGTTATTAATCCTGCCAGAAAGGGAGATGACAGAGAAGTGCCGTTTGTAGTTCCGATAATTCCATACTGATTAACAGTTACAGTTTGAACGCCTACAGATACAAAGTCGGGTTTAATACGCCCGTCAGTCATTATACCATATGAGCTGAAAGAAGCAATAACACTATCGGTATCAATTGCACCTACAGAAATCACATTAAAAGCATCACCCGGCGGAGTTGTATTCTTCCAGTTTTTGTTACCTTCATTACCTGCGCTCACTACTACAATTATTCCCTTGTCATAGGCAATATCTGCTGCAATAGACATGATTGAGGTTCGGCCGGTAAGATCGTTGTGGGTATAATTCAAATAGCTGTCATCAAATGAGTTATAGCCTAAGGATGTATTAACAACATCAACACCAATACTATCAGCATACTCTATGGCACGAACCCAGTAGTCTTCCTCTACAGGAAACTCAGTAACTATATCCTCTGAACGAAGCAGACAGTATTGCGCTTCGGGTGCTGAACCAACCATTATTCCCGGCTGAAAGACTGACATAGTAGACAGAACCTTAGTGCCATGATCGTTTGCCGAGAAAATGTCACCCTGAGGAACAAAATCAGCATAGGCATACAGGTTGACCGAATTGAAAAGAGGTATCACATCGAAATTTGTGAAACCTGCATCAATAACACCAACTTTAAGTCCTTTTCCTCTGAAGCCGGCATCATACATATTAGTTGCATTATGAATAAGGAATTGTGCCTCTGTTTCTCCATAAATTGAAGAGCTGGAACCGAAGTTATGAGAATCAACATCAGCAAGACGAGGTCTGGGTGCATACCTGTATGAGTCGAGCTTTCCTCTCCACACATACTTTACAGAATCTACAAAGGGAAGAAGCTTTATATCTTCAATCTTAACACTGTCGGGAACCATAACAACAAGTGTTTTAAGCCATTTGCTATGAGAAACAACCTCTCCTCCGGCCTTTTGCACAAGGTTTAGATAGTCGCCGGAAATAGGGAAGTCAGATTCATCAATCTTTACACCATGCTTTTTTTTTCTTTCAACTGCCTCTTTAGTTAAAAACCTATTTGGTTCATCTAAAGAGTAATCTACTTCACCTTTATCCTTTAGATAAACCCTGAACTTATAATATTGAGGCAATACTACATGACCGGCAAAGGAGCCAAAAGAGTAAAACAGAATTAAAAGTGATAAAAAATACTTCATTGGTTATTATCTATTCTTGAATTTCTCTCTTATATTCTCCTTTCTTTTGAGAATAAAAAAGAGAAGGACAGCAAATACGATACAGACACCCAATACGGCAATGTACTCAAGCCAGTTACCCGATTCGCTATATCGGGGGAAGGCAATTACAGCCATTACAGCTATGTAAATCAGTAATATTGCCGGAAAAAGTATGTGTCGTTTTAGTTTTCTACTCATTATTATTTGCCATCTTTCTTGCAAAATCTGCAATCTTATCTTTTGATAATGTAACTACGAGGCTCTCTTTATCAATAATTTGCTTAGTTATGAACCGCTCCCAGAAGTTAAGCTTCAGCTTATCTACCTCACCGCCAAAATATTCGCGGACTGAGGCTGCCTCATTTAGAAGTGGGGGGAAAGCATCATCTAATTGCTTCAGAGCCTTTTCGCCTGAGTAAAGGCAGTTAATAAAAAGCCCCAAATGCTTCTTTGATAAAATATCTAAGTTGTCTTTGCAAAATTCAGTGATAACACCCTGTATTTTACCATAATGAATTGAACCCCCAATGATAATAGAGTCGTAGTTAGACAGATCGGGGGTGAACTCGCGACTATTCAGGTCGCAAATATCTACCTTTCCATTCATATATTTAAACAGCTCCCTCACGGATTTTTCCACTGTACCGTGCTTGGAGGCAAAAACGATAAGTGTATTTTTCATATGTTATTTTAAATTTTCCAGTACATTAACCAGATAGTCATAACTCTTATCAACCGATTTTATATCAACCATTTCGTCAGGTGAATGAGCACCTAAAATAGTTGGTCCGAAAGAAACAATATCCAGCTTTTGTTCAACATTTGATTGAATAATACCGCATTCCAGTCCCGCATGAATAACAACAACAGTGGGTCTCTCATTATATTTCTCTAAATACAATCGCTCCATAGTACTCAACAACTCTGAGCTAGCATTTGGCTGCCAACCGGGATAATCACCACTAAATTCGACCTTTGCTCCTGCAAGCTTGAAAAGGCTTTCAAGAGATGAACATACCCAGTCTTTTCTGCTCTCGGATGAACTCCTAACCAATAATTTGATATCTATTGTATCATCGGCCGACTGTACCAACGCAAGATTCAGAGAACTCTCCACAACTCCCGGAAAATCGGCAAGATAGCTTATTACACCGTTAGGAGACGCTTCTACAGCATTGATTAAATCATCTTGAATCTCAACAGGGAAAACGTACTTAGGCATATCTGTTCTTTCAGCTTTAAATGAAACTCCACTTTCGATGCCCGCATAGTCTTCACGAAACAGCTCCTCGTATTCTGCTACCAGATCAATAAGATCCTCAGAAAGCTCTTCGGGGATAGTTAACACAACAAACGACTCACGTGGTATGGCATTTCTTAAAGACCCACCATGAATGGAAGAGAGACGTGCTTCGTAGTTTGCCACAACATCTTTCAGAAATCGGTTCATGAGCTTATTTGCATTGGCATGTCCTAAATGTATCTGAATACCTGAGTGCCCGCCTTTCAGACCCCGAAGGCTTACTTTAAAAGCTACATCACCTTCATCAATTTCAGTTTCAGGCTCAAAGCTGAAAGTAACATTTACATCTCTTCCACCGGCGCAACCGATACAAAGTTCTCCATCCATTTCAGTATCGAGATTCAATAACTTTTCGCCTTCCAGGAAACCGTGTTCCAGACCATTTGCACCATCCATACCAACCTCCTCATCTATTGTGAACAAAGCCTCAATTGCAGGGTGACTCAACGAGTTATCTTCCAATACAGCCATCATCATAGCACAGCCGATTCCATTATCTGCACCAAGAGTTGTTGAATGTGCCTTAACCATATCGCCATCAATATATGTTTTAATAGGATCTTTTGTGAAATCATGATCAACATCAGCATTCTTTTGAGGAACCATATCTAGATGCGACTGCAGAATTACTGTTTTTGCACTTTCATATCCCTTTGATGCAGGCTTTTTAACCAGCACGTTCCCTACCTTATCCTGCTCAACTTCAAGTCCGAGGTTCTTACCGAAATCAATTACATACCTGGTAACCTCATCCATTTGTCCGGTTGGACGAGGTATTTGTGTTAGATCATAAAAGAACTTCCAGACACTTTTTGGGTTTAAATTTAAAATCTCAGTTGTAGACATATTTGTTGTGTTATTTAGATTGTTTTAAATTATTAATGTGTTCCTTTTCAGTTATTAAGTTATCTCGTTTCACAAAAGGCATTGCTAAAACGCCAAATAGCCCATAAAGTATTTGCCATACCGATTGAATAGCAAACACTGCTCCTGCAAAGGCAAGAGCTTGATTTTCCATCACACCTAAAATTACAAGAGAGGTGGTAACTGCAAAATGCCATGGTCCGATTCCACCCTGTACAGGAACTGAAATACCTATATTTGACATTGCAAAAACAATTAGTCCGGCCAGTAATCCTAAGTCTTTCGTGAAATCAAATGCAAAAAAGCAAATGTAAAAATACAAATAAAAACATAGCCAGACTAAAATTGTATATAATATTATAAGCTTTTTCTCTTTCATTCCTGCTATAACCTTAAGGTCGTACTTAACAGTATATAGAAATTTCTTTACTTTAACCATAAAGCCAACTCTCTTAAAAACAGTAAAAAGCAGTACTACAGAAATTACAATTATGCCAAGAATAACATATAACCAGACGTTTGTAAAAATCTTGTAAGTATTTTCTGCAAATTCGGGATTGTTATTGAGATAAGAAACGAAAAAGTCGATATAAAGAATTACACTGATAAAAATTATTGAAAGACCGGAGATTATATCAATTGCCTTATCTACTAAAAAGGTTTCGAATGTTTTGGAGAAAGGGATTTTATCATATTTGCTGACTACACCGCATCGCCAGAAATCACCGGCACGGGGCAGAACAAAATTAACGGCATAATTTCCGAGAGTAGCATATATTATACTGGCTCTGGGAGGATTAAAGCCAAGAGATTTTACAAACAACTCCCATCTTAATCCCCTAAAAATATTACCAATTAATCCGAATATCAACGAGAAGCCAATTATACCGAAATTGGCAGATTTTGCAATAACCCATAACTCTTTTAAATCGGTATTTCTGTACATTGCCCAAATTATAAGTAACCCAAGCAATAGAGATAGCAATGTTTTTAGCAGATTCTTCACAGATTCAGAATTCATTTCTACTAATTAATTCTATTTGATGAAGGTATCACCCTGATTTTACGTAATAAAATATTACCTTTGCGGCGGTAAAGATAAGTAATAATCGGCATAAAGCAATGATTAAGGTAAAGCCAAAGAAAAACTTCGGACAGCATTTTCTCAAAGATGAGCATATAGCTTTACGTATTGCGGAAACGCTTGACTACTATCCATCGATGCCCGTTCTTGAGGTGGGACCGGGCACCGGTATGCTCACTAAGTTTCTTATCAGCAAAGGCAGAGATCTCAAGGTAGTGGAGATTGATTATGAATCTGTTGCATTTCTTAAAGAAAACTTCAAGGAGCTTGATGGAAGAATTATTCAGCAGGACTTTCTTAAAATGGACCTTCAGGAATTGTATAAAGAGGATTTCTGTGTAATAGGTAATTTCCCATATAATATATCATCGCAGATATTTTTTAAGGTATTAGATAACAAGGACTCCATTCCGTGCTGCTCAGGGATGATACAAAAGGAGGTTGCAGAGAGGCTTGCCGCATCACCCGGAAGCAAAACATACGGGATTCTGAGCATACTCATTCAGGCTTGGTATAATATAGAATATCTGTTTACAGTTCATGAAAATGCTTTTATCCCTCCTCCAAAGGTAAAATCGGCAGTTGTGAGACTTACCCGAAATGACAGAATAGAAATGAACTGCGACGAGAAGCTTTTTAAAACTATTGTAAAGACAAGCTTTAATCAACGGCGTAAAATGATTCGTAACTCTCTGAAATCACTGCTGCCGGAAGGTACTAATTTCCCTGATGAGGCTATTTACACTAAACGACCGGAACAGCTATCTATTGAGCAGTTTGAACAGCTCACAAACTTAATTGAGCCTATGGTAATCAAATAAATAAAAAAGAAGGATGTCGGAAATTAAATTATTCTATCATAAAGACGGTATCGTTAGATTAAGCAGGAGCCTTGAGTTTCTGAAATCTAACCCAATACAGAACTTTTTGTGGATTGATTTAAATGATGTGGATGAGGAAATTGAAAATGAACTTGAAGATTTCCTGAAAATCTACATACAGGAAGAGGAGGAGATGATTGAGATTGAAATGTCTTCGAGATATATTGAAACGAATGACACACTGGTTGTTAACTCTAATTTTCTTTTATCAAATTTCGAAACCGACCCGGTATCTTTTATTCTGAAAAACAATATTTTAGTTACTGTCAGAGGTGAAGAGCTGATATCTTTTCATGAGACTGTTAAGAAAATATCGGCAAATCCAAAAAATTACCCAACCGGAACACACGTATTGTTAGCTCTATTGGAGACCAGAGTTGAATTTGATGCAGACATGATTGAGAACATGACACAGAGAATTACTCAACTCAGTAACTCGCTAACATTAAAAGAGGCTGATGAAGAACTTCTCTCTGAGATTAAAAATCTTCAGGAGAAAACAATGCTTCTGAGAGAAAATATAATTGATAAGCAGCGAACTGTTTCAAGCATGCTTAGAAGTGAATTTATACCTAATGAACTCCAGCCCAAGCTTTCAATTATTATTAAGGACATAAACTCGCTGGTTGAGCATATTAAGTTTAGTTTCGACCGACTTGATTACCTTCAGGACACATTTTTGGGTTATGTAAATATTGAGCAGAACAAGATTATTAAGATATTTACAATCGTATCGGTAATTTTTATGCCCCCAACTCTTATTGCCAGTATTTATGGGATGAACTTTACATTGATGCCCGAACTTGATAAAAAATGGGGTTATCCGATTGCTATAGTTTTAATGGTTTTGTCTTCATTACTCATTTTATTTTTCTTTAAGAAGAAAAAATGGCTGTAATGACCGCTACTCCATCATAAAGTGCATTTGTGGAGTTTTTTCGGGGAAAAAGGTATTAAGCGGGGCTCTCTTTTCTGATGTGTGATATCCTAACAATAACTGTACTAACTCTCTTATATCTACAGAGATTGACTCTGAATCTTCTTCATTAAAGTTATTCCTGAATATCTCTCCGTTCTTAATTGAAAACATGGCTCTGTTTTCAGCTATAAATTCATCATCAACATTCAGACTAAAATCATGTTCCTGATTGCGTAATGCAAAAATTGACAATAGCTTTTTTGCATTTATTACCCGGGCCATCCCGATAAGACTCTTCTTAGAAGGATATGAAAACAGGGCGGCCTCCTCTTCAATTGCCATAAAATCGTTTAGTGTTTTTTGAACGGTCATGTCATTTTTGCGGAAATAGGAATCGAAAACCTTATATGAATCTTGAATGTTTCCTTTATTGTTTTCCATAATGTTTTTCAATGAAGGAAGCTCTGTAGCACCCGCATCAAAAGTCTGCGCAAAACCATACTTATCATAGAATTTGAGTAGCCAGCTCTCCTGTGGCACAAGTAACATTAATGGGATACCTCTTTCTGAAGCAACCTCATAGCTTCTTATTATAAGTTTTTTCATAAATCCTTTGCCACGAAACTCAGGAAGTGTACATAAACCGGAAAGGTATATTATCGGGATCTCAATACCGTGAAAAGTGAAACTGTAACTCAACATCTGCAGCGAAGCAACAGCCTTGCCTCCAACCATATATAACAGAGTGTTCTCATTCTTGTATTTTTCACGAAAATAGATGTTCATATAGTCATCTGAATCACCAAATACAGACTTCCACATGTTCCACACCTGCTGCTGAGTCAACTGGTCGGCAAACTGAATCATTACTCCTATTTATTTAGTTTTAAACCTGGCGTTATATTTTTCCAACAGAATATCAGGCTGATATGAGAGTTTTGCTTTACGAAGATTCTCCATACCCATATCCTCTTCTCTGTTTATATATAAGTAATCGGCAGCTTCATTCAACACAAACTGCTGATTTATAATATTATAGGCACCATGAATTGAAGTGAATGCTTTTTCAACATGAACAACTACGGTATCTTTTGTTAAAGGTTCGCCTATCGAAAAAGCAGCTATTTCATTATCAATACATATTAAACCACCCATTAATCCCAAATACTCAAAGTTTTCTAACATTATGGTAGTGGCAAAATCATCAAAAGCTAATGTAGGATCTTTATCCTCTCCGTTTATATCCATCCACTTGTCTAACATACTTTTGCACTCTTTCACCAGCTCCGGATTACCGGTAAGCGTTTTGTATGTCCAGCTGTTTTCGCGAATAAAACGATTTATATGATTGCGCTTACTTTGCAGTTTCTTCCCTTTTAGATTGATAAGTTTTTCAGATGTGTAAATATAGTCTGAAACACTCCTGTTGAGCTTATAATTAAAAGTATCAGGAACCGCCTTTTCTATTTCATCAATCATCTCACTGGTTACACCCCTTATTTGAAATACGGTATCAAACTGTTTATGGTCATCAATAATAAGTTCAATCGCCTCTTTTAAATCTCCGGTGCCAATCGGTTTCAGGTATGAGTTTCTTTGATTATTATCTCTGAATCTTATAAATAGCCAGTTATCATTAACTGCAAACTGAGTACTAAACTTTTTACCCCAGGAATAAAGGTTTGTAAAACAAAGATCTGAAGCTCTATAATTTTGTTTACTAAGGAATGAATTTATAAGATCTCTGTCTTTTAATTCTATTAATTTGAATGAAAGCATACAATCTGTTAGTTCTTTTATTGTAATTAAATTGGTGAACAATTCTTTTTGTGAAAAGTTCAAACCAAAAATAAAGGAATGATATTATCACTCCTTGTTTTAAAAATATTAAATAGAGAAATTAGAATCTCTTAAACCCCACTATTTCTCTTACGTCTGTTATAACTTTTAACGCACTTTCTCTTGCTTTTTCTGCTCCTTCAGAAGTTACTTTACGCAGATAATCATCATCTTTTTCAAGCTCAATTATTCGCTCCCTAATAGGAGTTGTTACCTTAATTATATCTTCGGCAAGCTGTTTCTTGAGATCACCGTACCTGATTTCACATGAGTTCCATTTTTCTTCGTAATGCTCAACTACTTCGCTGGTTGAGACTACACGCAGAATAGTGAAGAGGTTTTCAATATAATCAGGTTTTTCAGAATTAGGTACTGACGGACCGGAGTCTGTTAAAGCCTTTTTAACTTTTTTCTCAATCTCTTTTGGACTATCACCTAAATATATAGCGTTTCCTTCCGATTTGCCCATCTTTCCACTTCCATCAAGGCCCGGAATCTTTACCAGCTCCTTACCAAAGTTGTATGCAACAGGCTCTTTAAAGTATTCTACTCCATAGAAATTATTGAACCTCCGGGCAAACTTCCTTGTCATCTCGAGGTGCTGCTCCTGATCTTTACCAACAGGAACCTTATCTGCATTATGAATTAGAATATCAGCAGCCATTAATGTTGGGTAAGTAAGAAGTCCTGCGTTTACATTCTCTGGCTGTTTTCTGGCTTTTTCTTTAAATGATGCAGTTTTTGACAACTCTCCTAAATAGGCATGCATATTAAGGTAGACATAAAGCTCCATTGTTTCACGTAAATCGCTTTGTACATAAACAACTGACTTTTCAGGATCTATCCCTGCAGCCAGATAATCAATCAAAACGTTTCTAACATTCTGGTGAAGCAGTTTTGGATCGGGGTGAGTTGTAAGGGAGTGTATATCGGCAATAAAAAAGTAGCATTTATTTTCGTCCTGCATTCGTGTAAAATTACGTAAAGCACCATAGTAATTACCCAAATGCAATTTACCTGTGGATCTGATTCCACTTAAAACAATATCCATAATTAATAAATAGTTGCTGTTAAAGAAACAAAGGTAATAAAAAAAATAGTTGTATACTATTTCGATATAATGTAACTTTGGTTTTTTGAGGAGTCTGTTTGCTGAGGAATGAGCAAATAAACCTATTAAAGAAATATTTCTTTAAATCATTCTTAAATGACGGGGAAAAGTACTATTTTTGCAGTTATAATAAAAGATTGCTCAAATTAATCTATATTTGATGCTTTCATTTAGTTTTCTCTATTAATCGAAATAACAAACAACAAAATCAAATAATCATTAAAAAAGAACTTTATGAGTTGGTTAATCAAATCTTCTATTGGACGAAAATTTGTCCAAAGTATTTCAGGTTTGTTCCTGATTCTATTTCTGCTGGTTCATGTCACAATGAACATTGTACTTATTTTCAACTACGAGACGTATAACTTTCTCGCAAGTGAAGTACTGGGTTCTAACTGGTGGGCAGTAGCTGGTACATTACTTATTTTCTTCGGATTTGGTGTACACATTGTGTATGCTGTTATCCTGACCCTTCAGAACAGAAAAGCAAGAGGCAAAGACAGGTATGCATCAGCATCTAAGACTGAATCAACATGGTCATCAAAAAACATGTTTGTTCTTGGACTGGTAATTACACTTTTCCTTATTATACATCTGTACCAGATGTGGTATCAAATGCAGTTCAAAGAACTCTTTATGATTGAGGGTGCTCGTCACGACGGTGCTCAATTAGTTGATGAACTATTCTCTCAACTATGGGTAGTTGTGGTTTATGTAATTTCATTCATCGCACTATGGTTCCATTTAACCCATGGATTCTGGAGCGCATTGCACACAGTTGGCTGGAACAACACAAAGTGGATGAAAAGAATTAAAGTAGTAGGAAATGTATTAGCAGCTTACATTTGCTTAGGGTTTACTGCAGTTGCTGTACTAATACATCTGGGATATTCCAACTTATTAGGATAACAAAAGAAAAAAACATTATGAATAATATTAACTCAAAAATACCTCAGGGTCCGTTAGCTGAAAAATGGACTAACTATAAGAATAATCAGAAGCTGGTTAACCCGGCAAATAAACGTCGCCTCGATGTTATAGTGGTAGGAACCGGTCTGGCCGGTGCCTCAGCTGCAGCATCTCTTGGCGAACTGGGATTTAATGTTCTAAACTTCTGTATTCAGGATTCCCCCCGACGTGCTCACTCTATTGCTGCACAGGGTGGTATAAATGCTGCAAAGAACTATCCTAATGATGGCGACTCTGTTTACAGACTGTTTTATGATACTATTAAGGGCGGCGATTACCGTGCAAGAGAAGCCAATGTTTATCGTTTGGCAGAAGTATCTAACAGCATTATAGACCAGTGTGTTGCACAAGGTGTTCCTTTCGCAAGAGATTATGGTGGTCTTCTGGATAACCGCTCTTTTGGCGGTTCTCAGGTATCACGTACTTTCTATGCCAGAGGGCAGACAGGACAGCAGCTGCTTCTTGGAGCATACTCAGCATTGAGTCGTGCTGTAAACCGTAATCAGGTAAAACTTTACACCAGATATGAAATGCTGGAGCTTGTTATTATTGATGGAAAAGCAAGAGGAATAATTGCACGTAATCTTGTAACAGGCGAACTGGAAAGATTTGCTGCTCACGCTGTTGTAGTAGCAACAGGGGGTTATGGAAATGCATTCTTCCTTTCAACAAATGCAATGACATCAAACGGGTCAGCTGCCTGGCAATGCTATAAAAAGGGAGCATTTTTTGCCAACCCTTGTATGACACAGATTCACCCGACATGTATTCCTGTACATGGTGAATTCCAGTCGAAATTAACCCTTATGTCTGAATCGCTACGTAACGACGGACGTATTTGGGTACCTAAAAAGATTGAAGATGCTCAGGCAATACGAGATGGCAAGCTAAAGCCTACGCAAATAAAAGAGGAAGATCGCGACTACTATCTGGAGCGCCGTTACCCTGCATTTGGCAACCTTGTTCCTCGTGACGTCGCATCTCGTGCAGCTAAAGAACGCTGCGATGCCGGTTATGGTGTTGGCACAACCGGTCTGGCTGTATATCTGGATTTTGAAGATGCTATAAATCGTTTAGGTAAAGATGTTGTTGAAGCACGTTATGGAAACCTTTTCCAAATGTACGAAAAGATTGTTGACGATAATCCGTATGAGACGCCAATGATGATTTATCCTGCTATCCACTACACTATGGGTGGTATCTGGGTTGATTATGAACTGATGACAAATATACCGGGACTATTCGCAATTGGTGAGGCTAACTTCTCTGACCACGGAGCAAACAGATTAGGTGCTTCTGCTCTTATGCAAGGTTTGGCCGACGGTTATTTTATCCTTCCTTATACAATTCAAAATTATCTATCTGACCAAATTACGGTTCCGCGTTTTAAAACCGATGCACCTGAGTTTGATGAGGCAGTTAAAGGAATAAATGACAGAATTGAACGACTCATGAATATCAATGGCAAGCATTCTGTAGATTCCATCCATAAAAAGTTGGGACACATAATGTGGGAATATGTAGGAATGAGTAGAGACGAAGAGGGATTAAAGAAAGCCATAGAAGCAATTAAAGAGATTAAAGAGGATTTCTGGACTAATGTACGTATACCGGGAAATAAGAACGATCTGAATATGGAGCTTGAAAAGGCACTTAGATTAGCCGATTTTATTGAAATGGGAGAACTAATTGCACATGATGCTCTTGATCGTGAAGAGTCGTGTGGTGGTCATTTCCGCTCTGAACATCAAACACCTGAAGGAGAAGCAATGCGTAATGATGATGATTTCGCATATGTTTCTTGCTGGGAGTATAAGGGAGAGAAAGAAGTTCCTGTAATGATTAAGGAACAACTCGAATACGAATTTGTTGTACGTCAGCAGAGAAACTATAAATCGTAAGAGGTTGGAGAACAGCTATTAACTAATAAAACAAAAATCATGGATAAAGATATAAATATAAAAGTAAAGATTTGGCGTCAAAACGGACCTAAAGAAAAGGGGTATTTTGAAACTTATCCTTTGGAAAATATCTCTCAAGGCAGCTCCTTCCTTGAAATGCTCGACATTTTAAATGAGAAGCTGGTGAATGAAGGAAAAGAGCCTGTTGCGTTTGACCACGACTGCCGCGAAGGTATTTGTGGTATGTGCAGTCTTTATATAAATGGACATCCTCACGGACCGGACAGAGAAATAACTACCTGTCAGCTTCATATGCGTAGCTTTGATGAGGGGGATACAATTACAATTGAGCCCTGGAGATCGGCAGGATTCCCAATAATTAAGGACCTGGTTGTTGACAGAACATCATTTGATAAAATTATTCAGGCTGGTGGATATATATCCGTAAATACCGGTGGTATCCCTGATGCTAATGCGATACCAATTCCTCGTGATGATGCAGAGTTGTCTATGGATGCCGCAGCATGTATTGGTTGTGGCGCTTGTGTTGCAGCCTGTAAGAACGGATCGGCAATGCTATTTGTTTCTGCAAAAGTTAGTCAGTTTGCATTATTACCACAAGGACGTGTTGAAGCAGCAAAACGAGCTAAGTCGATGGTAGCAAAAATGGATGAACTTGGTTTTGGAAACTGTACAAATATTGGCGCTTGTGAGGTTGAATGTCCTAAAAACATCTCAATCACTAATATTGCCAGGATGAACCGCGAATTCCTAAAAGCTAAATTCAAAGATTAACAAGATTATTATATAACGATAAAAAAGCGTTCTAACCCTCGTTTTGGGCTAAAGAACGCTTTTTTTGTGTAACTTTGTTATACATTTTTAACGACCAAATCTTAATCGAATTTGTTTAACAGTTGTCATTGTTGTATGGTTTTATTAAAATGGATTAATATGAAAACAAAAACAATCATCAAAAACGGAATAGTTTTACTCCTTTTTTCAATGTTAAGCTTTCAGGCTTACCCACAATTTAAGTTTGGTATAAAAGCCGATGTTGGACTAAATAATCCAACTTTTTCAACAGAAGCGCTAAATGTCGAAAACATGACATCCTATAGTATCGGACCATCTTTAGAAGCAATGTTTTTACCCCTTGGTGTTGGGACCTTTGGTATTGAAACGGCTCTTCTATACACCGATAACAGAATGAATATTTCAAATCTAACCGGTGACACTGAACCTGATAGAGATGTATCGAATCGTTATTTAAGTCTGCCTGTTAACGCTAAAATTAAATTTAATTTAGGGTCACTCCCTATAAAGCTCTTTGCTGCAGCGGGACCATATGCCAGCTATCTGATATCGGGTGATGAAATAAATATCCCCAGTATTGGAGATGATATCAAAGCAAAATCATTTCAGGCAGGAGCAAATATTGGCTTTGGAGTTGAACTGTTTAACATGCTTCAGTTAGGAGCAAACTACAGAGCTCATTTAACAGACAACTATGCGATCGATACACCTGACTGGGGCGATCCATTAAACGGTAAAACAGACTCCTGGAGTATAACTGGAACTATCTATTTTTAGTGTTGGTACATGTATGCTGATGTAATACTCCCTCTTCCGTTATCTGATCTATTTACCTATGCCGTTCCGGTAGAAATGAAAAACCAAATCGGAGTAGGTTATAGGGTAATTGTACCTTTTGGAAGTAAAAGGCATTACACAGCAATAGTAAAAAAACTTCACAGTAAAACTCCTGAGAAGTTCGAGATAAAAGAAATTCACTCTCTTGTCGATTCGCATCCTGTTGTTACAGAGAATCAGCTGAATTTATGGGAGTGGATTTCTTTTTATTATTTATCCCCTTTGGGCGATGTTTATAATGCAGCTATTCCTTCATTTTTAAAGTCTGATAATCTCAATCAGAAATTTAAACCTAAAACAAAAACATACTATCGAATAAACTCCGGTATTAAAGTTGAAACAGCCAGAGATATAATTGGAAGAGCAAAGAAGCAACAAGCTTTATACGACGAAATAAACTACTATCTCAAAGCAGAAAGAGTCGACAGTCTTTCAAGAGAAAAGATGATAGATTTAAAAAACTACTCTGCAGCTGTAGTTAACGGACTGGTTAAAAAAGAGATCATAGTATCATTTAAAAAAGAAATAGGCAGAATAGAATCAGAGGAGAAGCCAACACGTAACCCCTACCCACTCAGCAATCATCAACAGCAAGCCTATAATAGTATAATTGATTTTTTTAAAACCAGGCAAACTACTCTTCTTCACGGTGTAACCTCAAGTGGTAAAACCGAAATATATATTCATCTAATTGATAAATTACTGAGAGAAGGAAAGCAAACTCTTTATCTTGTTCCTGAAATTGCACTATCAACACAGCTAACAGATCGTTTGAAAGATGTATTTGGTAATAAACTGGGCGTTTATCATTCACTTATAAATGACAATGATAGAGTTGAAATATGGCAGAAGATGCTGTCTGACAATCCTTACAAAATAATTCTGGGGGTCCGCTCTTCAATTTTTCTGCCTTTTCAAAATCTTGGATTAGTTATTGTAGATGAAGAGCACGAAGTAAGCTACAAGCAACAAGATCCTGCTCCCCGTTACCATGCCAGAGATACTGCAATTATGCTTTCAGGTATTCATAATGCAAAAACTCTATTAGGATCTGCTACTCCATCATTAGAGTCGTATTATAATGCAGAAAACGGAAAGTACGGACTCATAACTTTAAATGAAAGATATAATGAAATTAAAATGCCGTCCATTTTAATTGAGAATATATACGAGCTTAAAAAAAGGAGGAAAATGAAAACCCTTCTCGCTCCGGCGTTAATAGAACATATTAATACTGCATTAAATAAAGGTGAACAGGTTATACTTTTTAGAAACAGACGTGGATTTGCAACATTAGTGGAGTGCAATAATTGTGCCTGGACTCCAAAATGCAAGCGATGCGACGTAGCTCTTACCTACCATAAAAACAAAAATAGACTTATCTGTCATTACTGCAATGCATCTTATCCTTTCCCTTCAGAATGCCCTTCCTGCAGTTCCGATAACTTGCTACTACTCGGACAGGGTACTGAGCAACTAGAGGAAGAAGTATGCCGGTTATTTCCCGACAGCAAGGTTTCAAGAATGGATACAGACAGTACAAGAGGCAAAAATGCCTACAATGACATTCTAAGTAGTTTCAGGAACAATGATACCGACATATTGATAGGAACTCAAATGCTCTCTAAAGGATTGGATTTTGAGAATGTTAGTGTTGTTGGTATAATTGCTGCAGATTCTCTTCTTAATTACCCTGACTTCAGATCAAATGAGCGTGGCTTTCAATTAATGCTCCAGGCAGCCGGAAGAGCCGGAAGAAAAAAAAGTCAGGGAACCGTTATTATTCAAAGCTCAGATCCTGAACTTCCTGTATATAAATTTCTCATGGCACATGATTATAAATCTTTCTTTGCTGAAGAGTTGACCGAAAGAAAACTCTTCCGCTACCCCCCCTTTTACAGGTTAATCAGATTAGTTTTTAAACACAAAAATGCATCATTAGTAGAAAAAGCATCTTCTATTGTGGCAGATGAGTTAAGGACCTCACTAAAAGAACGAGTGCTCGGACCAAATAAAGGAGTTGTTAGCCGAATACAATCATACTATTATCAGGAAGTGCTTTTAAAGCTTGAAGCCGGAGTTTCGCTGCAAAAGGTAAGATATATACTAAAAAGTGCAGAAAACAATCTAAGAGCCAGGCAGATGTTTAAGTATATAATATTATACTATGACGTAGACCCACTATAAGGGTATAAAAAAACCGGCATTCCTCTCGAAACACCGGCTTTAAATTAATAAACAGATCGATAAAACGATCTTTACTTCATTTCAATTTCTTCTTTCAGATCGATTTCATTTCCCTCTTTGTCGTAAAATTCATATTGCAAGAAACCTAATTTCTGATTAGGTATAATCTTCATACTTGCATTATATTTTTTCTTCCATTTACTACCCAGGGAGAAAATTCCTCTCTGAACATATGCTGCAACATAAGGATGTATATGCAGACTGAATTTCTTCACTTTTAGTTTGCTAACTAAATAATCAATCTTTCCTTCTAAAGTATCTGTGAACAGGATTGATGATTTAATTTTTCCTTTACCAAAGCAAGTGGGGCATACTTCGCTTGTGGCAACTTCCATTTCGGGGCGTACACGCTGACGTGTAATTTGCATTAACCCGAACTTACTCAATGGCAGGATATTATGCTTAGCCCTATCGCTTGACATTAGCTCTTGCATCTTAGACAGTAGCTTATTGCGGTGTTCTCCTTTATTCATATCAATAAAGTCGATAACAATTATACCACCCATATCTCTTAAACGGAGTTGACGGGCAATCTCCTCAGCCGCAGCTACATTCACTTCAAACGCGCTATCTTCCTGGTCAAGTTTCGACTTGTTACGATTACCGCTATTAACATCAATTACATGCAATGCCTCTGTATGTTCAATTATCAGATAAGCACCATTTTTGAAGGTAACGGTTTTACCAAAGAGCGATTTAACCTGTTTTGTAACACCGAAATTATCTAAAATTGGAAGTGCACCCTTATATTCTTTTACAATATTTTTTCTGTCAGGTGCAATCAAGTTTACATATTCGGCAATTTGTTTAGACACGTATTTATCATTTACGTGAATATGCTCAAAAGAGGGACTAAAAATATCCCGCAGCAGAGCCACTGTACGTCCGGTCTCCTCATAAATGAGTGCTGGAGCTTTGGCTTTCTGTATCTTACCGATACTATCCTCCCATCTTTTAATAAGCACTTTAAGTTCCGCATCAAGGTCGGCTACCCGTTTTCCCTGAGCATTAGTTCTAATTATAACACCATAATTTTTTGGCTTTATACTTTGAATTAATTGCCTTAGCCGGGCTCGTTCCTCTCGCGATTTAATCTTTTGCGATACCGATACACGATTAATAAATGGAATCAACACCATAAACCTTCCGGCAAATGATATTTCAGATGTCAACCTCGGACCTTTAGTAGAGATCGGCTCTTTAGCAATTTGAACCAGTATCTCCTGTCCAACTTTCAGCACATCTGAAATAGATCCATCTTTATCTATCTCGGGCTGTAGCTTCATCTTCTGAAGCTGTGTAATTTTTTTCTTGTCTCCAACCTGCTTCTGAAAACTCAGAATAGAGTTGAATTCAACCCCTAAATCCAAATAGTGA